>JBAVYG010000193.1:0-7703 GCA_049698675.1 Terriglobia bacterium | reverse complement strand
CAAGAACTTGGTCGAGCAGAAAACAGAAATGGTACGCCTTCGCCAAGAGGCAAGCGCTGATTTGCTGGGCACCGTACCAGGTTTCAGTCATTTTCAGGATCGGCTGATCATGGGTTTTCGCCGTGCCACCCAGACCGACGAGCCACTCTCTCTTGTGCTTGTGCGTCTGAAACCCTCCCACATGTTCGACAGCCCAGCGGAGGTCTCTGTAGCGCTGGGGGACGCAGCTAGAGTGCTCCTCCGCAAGCTGCGCACGGATGACTCACTCTACCATTTGTCCTCGGCTGCGTTCGCTATGGTCCTGCCAAACACCTGTGGAGCTGATATGAACCAAGTCGCGAGCCGAGTTACGGAAGGCCTCGCCGACGCCTCCGGCGCTAGCAACCGCTTTACATTTGATATGCAAGTGGTTAACTATCCGGAGCAAGTCTCAACGGCTTATGAGATGGAACGCCTAGCTGACGCTTTTTCACTTCGTAAGGGATCAGCGGCAGTGAAGGCTGAGGCAGTATAAGAACAATTGTGCCCCCCGCAGAGCGATCGAAGCCCTCCGCTTCCAAACTTAGAACACTACCGTGGCAGCTTTACCTCGCCAGCGACCTGGAACTTTGCCTCGAGGCCATGGGCCCCTTCCGTGGGCTGGCTACCGCCGACGAAGACGGTGTAGCTGCCGGGCATAATCCTATGTTCGCCTTTTTCTGTGACTTGGCTCAAGTCCCGCGGATTGAGCTTGAAAGCGACGTGCCGGGTCTCACCCGGAGCGAGATGGACGCGCTCGAATCCTTTGAGCGCGCGCAGGGGAGCGCCTGGCGACTGCGGGTACTCGAGGTAAAGCTCCGCGACCTCATCGCCACTGATCCCGGCCGTATTACGGACGTCCGCCTCGACGGTGAGTGGCTGGCCGGCTTGCAGCTTCTCGGATGAGAGCCGGAGATTACTGTAGACGAAGCTCGCGTAGCTTAGACCGTAGCCGAAAGCGTAGAGCGGCTTGCCGCCGAAATATCGGTACGTCCGGCTCTGCATCGAGTAATCGTCGAAGGGCGGAAGCTGCTCAAGCGAAGCGTAGAAGGTGACGGGCAGTCGCCCGGCAGGGTTGTTAGCCCCCGCCAGCGTCTCGGCAATGGCTGTGCCGCCTTCCTCGCCCGGATACCAGGCTTCGAGGATCGCAGCCGCGTGCTGCTCAGCCCAGTTCACTGCCAGCGCGCTGCCGTTCATCAACACCACCACCAGAGGCTTGCCAATGGCGGCCAGCGCTTTGAGCAACTCTTCCTGGGCCGCTGGCAAATCGATCGAAGTGCGATCGCCGCCGCTGAACCCCGCTAGCTTCACGGACATCTCCTCGCCCTCCAGCGAGGGAGAAAGCCCGACGAAGGCGATCGTCACCTCCGACTCCTTTGCTGCCTCGACCGCCTCGTCGCGCAGCGCAGCCGCCGGGGCCTGCCAGGTAAGATCAATGCCGGCAGTTCCCGTCGTGTGAAGGTACTCCAGACGGATCGGGTGTGGTTTGGCATCGCTGAACGTCACAGGCGCCTCGATAGCGACGTCTCGATCGCCCGTAGTCTGGCCACCGCTTTCCACCAGCAGCTTCCCGTCCAAGTAAAGGCGGAAACCTTCCGCGTTGTCGCAGGAATAGCAGTAGTTCACGCGCACGCCCAGCCTGTATTCGCCAGGCGCCGGCGGGGTGAAGCTGCCGCTCCAACGCACCGAGTAGTTGTTGCGCTGCAGGCCGTTTACGGGAACAACCTTGTCCCAATTGAAATTGACGTTAAGGTCGGTGCGCGTGAGGACAGGCGTGCCGCTCAGATCCGGCGAGCTGAAGTACTCGCCTGTAAGTCCGTCGCCGGAACCACTGGCAGGATGAAGCGCGGTATGCTCGATCGGCATCGCGAAACCCTCCACCAGCGTCGAGCCCTGCGCATAAGCCACCCTGGCGGAAGAGAACCGCTTTTCAATTCCTTCAAGTGGATAGACCGGCAAAGGCGGTGGTCCGTTGTAGTTGCCCTGCAGGGACTGGACGAGCTCCGCGGTGGGGCCGACCACGGCGATGCGCGCGATGCCGGCTTCCAGTGGAAGCGTGTGACCCTGGTTCTTCAGCAGCACGATGGATTCCCGTGCCGCGCGCAGCGAGAGTTGCCGATGCTCGGGCGAGTTGACCTCGCTTGCGGGAATCTGCCCGTAAGCGAAACTGGACGGCGGGTCGAACATGCCGAGCTTGAATCGCGCCCGGAACAGGCGGTGCAAGGCGTTGTCAAGATCGGCTTCCTTGATCAGGCCCTGATGAACCGCGTCAATGAGCGATGGGAACGCCTGCCCCGTCCCATACCCGCATTCCAGATCATCACCGGCTTTCACGGCCGCGGAGGCGGCGTGGGGCATGTCCGCAGTGTAGTGGTGCCCATTGAAAACGTCCGCCACGGCGGCGCAGTCGCTGACCACGTAGCCGTCGAACTTCCAGGCGTCGCGCAGATGGTCGTGCAGCAGCATCGTGCTGGCGCAGGCAGGCGCGCCGTCAATCGCGTTGTAGGCGCACATCACCGACTGGGCGTGCGCCTCGGTCACGGTAGCCCGAAAGGCCGGCAGGTAGGTGTCCTCGAGATCGTGCGGCGAGGCGTCGACATTGAAGCCGTGCCGCAGCGATTCCGGGCCGCTGTGCACCGCAAAGTGCTTGGGCGTGGAGACCACGCGGAAATACTTCGGATCGCTTCCCTGCATGCCGCTGACGAAGGCCACGCCCATGCGGCTGGTCAGGAACGGGTCTTCGCCATAGGTCTCCTGGCCCCGCCCCCAACGGGGGTCGCGAAAGATGTTGATGTTGGGCGCCCAGAAGGTAAGCCCGAAGAACGATTCGCGCTGCTCATGGCGCATGGCTTCGTTGTACTTGGCGCGCGCCTCGGTCGAGACCGTCTCGCCCATCTGGTGGACAAGGTCGGTGTCCCAGGTGGCAGCCATCCCGATCACCTGAGGGAAATTCGTCGCGTAGCCGGCAAAGGCGACACCATGCAGGCCCTCGTTCCACCAGTCGTACTTCGGAACGCTGAGGCGCGGGATGGCGACTGCATGGTCCCGCATCTGCGAGACTTTCTCTTCCAGAGTCATGCGCGAAACAAGGTCCTCGACACGTTTCTCAAGGGGCAGAGAAGGATCCCTGTACGGGGGGGAAGGCTCCTCGGCCTTTCCCTGGGCAAAGGCGGTCGCCATCAATCCGTATGCAAGAACGGATGAAAAGAGCGCGTGAGTAATCCATCGAATTACCGATTTGAGTTTCGTCACGTTCATATGACTTACCTCCGGGGATTTGGGCCTACATGCGCACACAGCGATATCGGAGTGAATCGACACTGGCGGGACAATAGTGGCCGAAGTGACCGGGATGCGTCAACCGGAATCCGCAAGCCTGCCACTGCCCAGGCCACAACTGCCCGAAGCAATCGAGGCCCAAGAAGGCGGGACCCTACTTGGCCGCAGATGCTCCGCGCGCAGCCTTAATTACTGCATAGAAGGCCGGTTTGGGCCGGCCATCGCGATCGAATAAGAGGGGGTAGCTGGTTCTTCCTCGTACAGGCCAGTTGTTTAGCCAGGAACCGGCATCCGTGACACCCCAGAAAGTTACGCGGGAGAGGACTCCGCGGTGTTTGAGAAACACTCTAAACAGTTCGTTATACCGGTTCGCTAGCGCCTGTTGGACCGAATCCGGCAACCCGCTCGTGTACGGATTCAGTTTGGGTTGTAGCTCAACGTTAGCCGAGATGTCCGCGCCACGGTACTGCATTGCCGGAGGCAACACGTCAATGTCGAGTTCCGTAATCATCACCTTGACACCGAGTTTCGCGAAGGCGGCGATGGCCGCGTCCAACTGATCAACCGAGGGCCAGTCAATTTTGTAGTGTCCTTGGAGACCGACGCCAGTGACCGGCGCGCCATGAGCTCTGAGCTTCCTGATCAGCTCGATAGCACCGTTGCGCTTTGCTTCGTTCTCCAGCGAGAAATCGTTGTAGTACAGTTCCGCCTTGGGATCGGCTTCATGCGCGAACTCAAAGGCCTTGGCAATGTAGTCCTCGCCAATGATTTTCAGCCAGGGCGTTTGGCGAAGAGTGCCGTCATCATCAAGCGCCTCATTGACAACATCCCAGCCGTGGACGCGGCCCTTGTAGCGGCCGACGACCGCTTGGATGTGTTCCCGCATCCGCTTCAGGAGTGCTTCGCGATCAACGGGATTTCCCTTCGCATCCTCGAAGACCCATTTGGGTGTCTGGTGGTGCCACACCAGCGTGTGGCCGATGATGAACATGTGGTTCTTTCCGCCGAACGCGACGTATTTGTCCGGCAGATCGAAATCATAGCGGCCCGGTTCAGGATGAACCATCTCCCATTTCAAAACATTCTCCGGGGAGATGGAGTCGAATTGCGCCTTAACGATGGCGGCATCGCGAGCATCACTTTCAGTGAACTCGGCTGGGTTGAGCGCGGCCCCGATCAGGAAAGAGCCTTTGAGCGCGTCTTTCAGCGCCGGGGGCGCTTGATCAGCCGCCAACAAGCTGAAAGTCAGAAGCAGAAGGCTCAAGGCGGTCGTCGCACTAAACACGGTTCGCAGATGTTTTCTCCCAGAGCTTCGAATGAAGCATTTCATGCTGCGTACTCCTTTCGGCGTTCTGCCAATTCCGTGGTCATCTGGACGTTGGTATCGGTGTCAATCCTGTAAAGAAACAGGCAAGCCGCCCCCAGGAAGAACACCAGCGCGGCAAACACGCTGGCGATCAATTTGATGCCAAGTATGGAATCGGCGGTCTGGATGGCGTTGGGCACGTAACCGAACAGTGACAGAAGCCAGCTTGCAATGGCGCGGGCGATTCCGGAGTCTCGCTCAGTGAGGCTTCCCAAACATCGTGGCCACGAAAGAGCGCAGTTGTGGGGAGTCTACTTTGGTGGCCCCGGCTTGCTCTTGAAGCTCTTTGATGAACTGCATGACCAAGTGCGTCAGAACTGCGCCTGGCCTGGGATAAGCCGCCACGATATAGTGCGGACCCTTGGTGGCTTCTCCCTGTTCCTTCTCCAGCTCGGCCCTGAGGTTGTCCGGGCTGATCAGGGAGTTGCCGTACTCGAAGATGACCCGGTCCATGGCCTTGTAGACTTCCTTGCTCTCCTTTACGAGGCCGTAATAGTCGAGCAGTTGAGCGAACACGTAGTTGGATGTCGTATAGACGTCCTGGCCCTGTTCCGATTCGACCGCCTCGGCATTTTCCGTCCGAGTCATGGCCCAGCCCATCGTGGTTCGGTTCGTCTTGTAGATCGTCTTGAGGATTTGCCTGGCCCTCGCGGCAGGAATGAATGGCTCTTCGCCCATGGCGATCAACGCCCACAAGGCATCGAGCTGATTCGTCCAGACATCCGTGTTCATCTTCTTGGTCTTCGCGTCGTAGCAGGTTACGTAGTACTGCAGCTTGGTGCCCTTGCGATTCTTCTTCTCGCGCCACAACTTCTCAAAGACCGCGGCCGCGGTCGCGAAGGCCACCTCGTACTGCCTCCGCGCCGGCTCGTCGCCCATCATCTGCGCCATGACCTTCATGGCCTGACAGCCGGCCATGTAGGTCGTCGCATCGTAGGCATCGACGCCGAACAGCGTCAGGTTGTCGAAGGTGTTCTTGACCTCGTGGGGATTGCCTTCGGGGATGCCGTCGCCGTCGATGTCGTACGTCTTCAGGAAGTCGAAACCAAACTTGAGTGTCGTCCAGTTTCTCCTCAAGAAGTCGACGTCGCCGACGAACTTGACGTTGCGCAACACCCGCGTGGCCAGCTTGGGGAAGAGATCGACCCAGTAGTTGTTATTATACCAGGTGTAGTCGCTGACGCTGCGCAGCGGATGGCCCTTGGGCAGGGCGCCGACGTCGTGCGCGACGCTGCCCTTGATCTTGGCGGCATCCCGGATCTGAGTGAGCGATCGGTCTTCGTACTCCTCCGGGTGCTCCTGGAAGTGCTTGCGCGCCTCCACGAACGAGCCGTGCAAGTGATAGAAGCGCGGCTTGAGGTCCTCTGCCAGGATCGAGTCGATGAATCGCTGGCACAGCTCCTGCTCGACGTCCGGGAAGAGCACGAGCAGCACCATCGAGTACCAGTCGACGTCCGACGGGTCGATGTAGGCGTAGTCGAAGCACTCCAGGAAGCGCGCCACGTCCTTGCCGTCCTGGCCCTCGATCCAGATGCAGGCGTTCGACAGCGGGAAGCTGAACTCGTTCAGGATCAGGCGCGTGAGTCTCAGCGCGCCCGCCCGGTCCTTCTTGTAGGAGGGGCTCTTGCTGATGTGGTCGAAGATCTTGTTCTGGATCGACGCGGTGCGGTCAAGCCACGCGGGGTAGTTGTCCAGCGCGATCTTGGCGAGCTCGACGGCCCGCGTCTCCTTGTCCTGGAAGCGCTGGACGTACTTGCGCTCGAAGGTCTTGCCGTCGATGTAGCTCTGCTGCGGGAAATCCAGGGCGATGGCCACCGGCAGCTTCCTCGTGGCCTTGGGCTTGAGTGTGAACGTGAGACTGATCGCCGCTCCGTAGTCCTGCTTGAGGATGGGCGCGCGCTTCTCGTAGAAGGTGCCATCGTCGTTCAGCAGCAGATCCTGCTTGAGCCTGTTGAGGCAGAAGGACGGATGCGTGTCGACGCTGACGCCCTCCATCTCCGGCACGGCCAGGACCATCCGGTCTCCGCACTCCTGGCTGCCCATGACGACGCCCTTCATGCCCGACGAGGCAAACGCCTTGTGCGCGTGGCCCTTCACCGGCGTTGAGCAGACGTAGACGGTGTCCTGGTCCGTCGGCTTCAGTTCCTTCTCCTGCAGGTTGACCAGAGACGGTCGCGGGATCACGAGGATGACCTGTTGCTCCTCGTTCGACGTGTTCGTGACCTCGAACTCCTCCACGCTGATCGGCATCACGGTGTGCTCGCTGCCCGACAAGAACGGAGAGACCAGCCGCCGCACGACGTTCACCGTCCCGAGCTTGTAGGCCAGCTCCGCCAACGGCGTGGCCAGAGACAGGCTCGTCTGCTTCTCAGTGACTGCAGGATGGTAGTAGTTCCTGAGAGCCGGCACGTCGTCCGGCCCTTCGACCGCCCGCGGGTCCCTGGTCGTGAGCATGAAGGTCTTGCCAGCGGCGCGCACGAACGGCGCGGAGCCGAGTTGAATCCCGTTGTGATTCAGGAGAATGATTCTGCCGGCGTCGTTCAGGCGGTTGTAGAGACCCTCGGGAGAGATGCCGATCGAGCAGGTGGGAGCGCCCATCAGCGCGATCGTGAGAGGGAACTGAAGGGTCTTGGACATCCCCTGGAAATGCACCGACATCTTGTTGTCGACGTACCTCTTTCTGATCTGCGGCCCTGTGATCGTGTAGATGTCGGTTGTTTTCACACTATAGGATTTCGGCATCTGCCTTTCCTTTTCGGATGGCGGCAGCCGGGGCCGCTCGGGAGTGGCACACCAGGCCACCGCCACGGCTTTCAGGTAGACCCTTCTCTTCGCTCTACGGATGCGCTAGTGGTAGCGCCGCCATCCTGGCGGCCTTGGCCGGCAAGATGCCGGCGCTACTGGGCGATTGATTGTCAAGCCACTTATGAAACACTACGCTAGTGTCCTGAGTCATAAGTTCGTTGAATAAATGGAAGTTCTCGTGCATTGGGTTTATAAAAGGAGGATTCCAATGCAACGAGGACGCCCTGTACCGAAA
>JBAVYG010000192.1:0-5947 GCA_049698675.1 Terriglobia bacterium | reverse complement strand
CCACCTACCGGCTTCTAATACTTCAGGACAGCGTGGACGTCGTACTTGCTGAGTTTGGCGCGACCCCCTAGGAACCCGAGCTCAATCAGAAATCCGAGCCCTACAACTGTTCCGCCCAGTGATTCGATGAGCCCCGCCACGGCTACCGCCGTCCCGCCTGTGGCCAGCAAATCATCAATAATCAATACATCTTGTCCTTGGCTTACGGCGTCGCGGTGGATTTCCAGGGAGTCGGCGCCGTACTCGAGGTTGTAACCGGCACGCGCGGTCGCGGCCGGAAGTTTGTTCGCCTTCCGCACAGGGACAAATCCGGCGTTAAGCCGGTAGGCCACTATCGGCGCAAAGATGAAGCCACGAGCCTCAATCCCAACCACGCAATCGATCTTGCGCCCAACATACCAGTTGGCCAGCGCATCGACGGCGGAATGAAGCCCAACCGGGTCTTTGAGCAGGGTGGTAATGTCGTAAAAAAGAATGCCGGGCTTGGGGAAGTCCGGGACTTCGCGAATCAGGCTCTTAAGATCCACTCCTATTCCTCCATAAATGAGATTTCAGACTCTAAACTTCCCTTCCTTTTTGGTCAGTGGGTGGTAGGCAGGGGAAGACATCCCCCCACCTACCATATGCCATCTACCACCTACCGGTCCCTACCATCCGCCTTCGATCATGAAGCCTATGTAGCGCTTATCCACCACTTCGTCGGATTCACTGACGCCGGTCACGCGGGCGCTTCGCGGCCCCTCCCCCAGGCGAAGCTTGAATTCCTCCAAAGCCACCGCCTCGCCGATCGCATAAACCTCGACGCTGCCGTCCCAGAGGTTCTTAACGTAACCGGCAATGCCAAGCTGCTCTGCCCATCGCTCGGCAAAGTACCGATAGCCGACTCCTTGAACTCGTCCGGAGATCACGAACTTCTTGGCGGTTTTCTTTCTTGCTTCGCTCATGGACGGTGAGTAGGTGGAGGGTAGCAGGTGGTGGGTGGGAACAAACCTAAGAACCTCACCTGCCGTCTACGACCCACCTTCTGTCTCTTGACTTCTGACTCCTGGCTTCTGGCTCCTGCCTGTCAGAGGATTCTTGCCGGCTAAGGACTTCCGCCAGCCGGGTCGGGTAGTTGGTGATGATTCCGTCCACACCGTCGGCGATCATTCGTTCCATCCGCTCGGGCGGGTCCACAGTCCAGGTGAAAACGCGAAGCGAATGCTGGTGCGCGCGGCGGATGAATCCCCGTGATGCAATTGCCCAATGGGGAAGGATAGCTTTGCCTGCCAGGGACCTTATCCGCCGGATGGCGAGCAGCGACCGGGAAACATCCAGGCCAAGCGAGAGGTGGGAGTCGAGTTCCCGGACACGGCGGAGGGTTGCGAGGTCAAACGAAACTAGGGTCGCGAGCCCCCGGACTCCGGCGCATTCGATCTCATCCAGTACCTTGGCCTCGATGCCCGGATATGTGCTCCTGCGCCCCTTGATCTCCACCAAGGCAAGTATCTTGTGCTGGCGAACCCAGGCGAGGACCTCGGAGAGGAGTGGAATCTTCGCGCCCACATAACGGTGCCGCGCCTTTTCTGGAAAACGCCGATTGAACCATGAGCCGGCGTCCAATCGGCGAAGGGCATTGGCTCGATGCTCACTGACCCACCCGTGGCCTGAGGTGGTGCGGCCCAGGCGCGGGTCGTGAATGACCATGGGCATGCCGTCGGAAGAAAGGTGGACGTCCAACTCAATCCCTTCTGCGCCCTGCCGGAGGGCGAATTCGAAAGCTGCCAAAGTATTCTCTGGAGCTTCTCCACCTCCCCCCCGGTGAGCGATGTTCAGCGGCGGCCAGACTAATCGCTGAACTTGCTGGCGACTGACGCGGTGTTGGAGAAGATGTTTGAGAATGGGCACGGGGAATCAATTCCCTTCAGGGACGTATCTTGCGGATGAGTGCGACAGCGTCAGCCCGCACGGCTTCACCGCGACCGAGGGCGTCCACGCCTTCGCCGGTCTTGGCTTTCACACTGACTTGACCGGCGTTCAGGCCGAGTGCCTCGGCCAGTTTTTCTTGCATGCGAGGGATATGGGGGGAAAGGTTGGGGCGTTCAATGCCTACCGTCGCATCAACATTCACAATCGCATAGCCGGCATCCTGCAACAGCTTGCGGACATGACGAAGGAATAAGAGGCTGGAAACGGCGCGCCATTGGGGAGAAGTGTTGGGAAAATGCCGCCCGATGTCGCCCAGCGCGGCGGCGCCAAGCAGCGCATCGCAGATGGCATGCGCCAGCGCATCGCCGTCCGAGTGGCCTGCCGGACCTTTCGCGAAGGGGATTCGCACTCCGCCTAAGATGAGCTTGCGGCCAGGGATGAGGCGGTGTAAGTCGTTCCCGATGCCGGTACGAATAGAAGTCTGAAGTTCGGATGGCGGGTGCGGCGGCTGGCGTGAAGGAGACTTATCGCGGCGCGATCGGATGTCTGTTTCCGGCTTCACCTGATGCTCTGAGGCTTTCATCCTTGTGCGGCTTCCTGCCGTTCGCGTTCTTGCGCGATGTAAAGGCGGGCGAGAGGCAGGTCAGAGGGTTTAGTAATCTTGATGTTGCGGTCGGAACCCATAATCACGGTGACGCTGTAGCCAAGCCGTTCTGCAAGGCTGGAGTCATCCGTGCCGTAAAAGCCGTCCGCTATGGCCCGGCCATAAGCCTCACGGATAATCTCATATCGGAAGGCCTGGGGCGTCTGCGCCAGCACGATCCGCTCTCGCGGGATGGACCCCAGGATCATGTTTCGCTGCACTTGCTTTACGGTATCAACACTGGGGATGCCGAGGATTGCTGCGCCCTCCTGGCGCGCGGCGGCGACCACGCGAGGGATCATTTCCAGCTCAATAAACGGCCGGACGGCGTCATGGACCAGCACTACTTCGGTATCCGGCGCAGCCTGATCCAGGCAGCGGGCCACGGTCTCCTGGCGCGAGGGCCCCCCTTCCACCAGCCGCACTGGCCTCGCCAAATGCTCGCGCTCGATCTCTTTTTGAGCGCGTTCTGTATCTTCCGCCCGCAGGCCAAGAAAAATATCGTCCACCGCCTCGCAGGCGACGAATTTCCGCAGCGTGTGGACGAATATCGGAACGCCCTCGAGCGATAGGAATTGCTTGGGTGTTGCGCTCCCCATGCGCACGCCCCATCCTGCCGCTGGAATGATAGCCAGAACGCTCATAAAAGCAGGTTCCAGGTGTCAGGTTTCAGGTGTCAGAGACTTGAAACCTCCCTTACTCGTCTCGCTCGAAAGCATAGGCGAGGAGCGCCATCCGTCGCCGCCACAATCGTGAAGCTATCCACGTCCAGCCTACTGATGAACGGGCTCCGCGACGGCTTTTCGTTCCTCGAACTTTCCAAAAATCATCTTGCCCGCAGTGGTTTGCAGAACACTGGTCACGGCGATGTCGATGGTCTTGGAAATCATCTTCTTGGCATTATCCACCACCACCATCGTGCCGTCATCAAGGTAGGCAACACCCTGATTGTATTCCTTGCCTTCCTTGAGGATGAATACGCGCATGATCTCACCCGGAAGCACGACAGGCTTCAGGGCATTGGCCAGCTCGTTGACGTTCAGCACCGGCACGCCCTGGAGTTGGGCCACTTTGTTGAGGTTGAAATCGTTGGTGACGATTTTCCCCTCGTACTGCTTGGCCAATTCGATGAGTTTCATGTCCACTTCCCGCATCTGCGGAAAGTCTTCCTCAACGATCTGGATTTGGATGGTGCCCATCTTCTGCATGCGCTGCAGGATATCCAGGCCTCTCCGGCCACGATTGCGCTTGAGCGGATCGGAAGAATCGGCCACCAGTTGCAGTTCACGCAGCACGAATTGCGGGACGATCAGCAGCCCATCAATGAAACCCGTTTCGCAAACGTCGGCAACGCGGCCGTCGATGATGACACTGGTATCCAGTATCTTAAAGTTCCTCTTTGGCTTCACCTCAGCGCTGAACAATCCTCCCAGGGCAGATAGATTCAGTAAATCGCCCTTGTTGGCCCCCAGCACCAATCCCACATAGGCCATGAGAAGGAGCAACGTCACCTGAAGAAAAGAAAGGGTGACCTTATCCAGTGCCGTTAAGCTCAGCAGGTGGCTGATCATGAGCGCCCCAAGAATGCCAAGAATTGATCCTGCGGCAGCTCCGATCAGCCGCTTCAGGCTGGCTCTTTCCAGACGCATCTCGAAGAGAATGAAAAATACCCCCAGAGCAGCACCCAAAAGGGCTGCCAAAGGCTTGGACAGGCCAAATGGATGCAGTTGGAACGATGCTACAATAATGACCAATAGAAAAATTATCCGGACTCCCGTCATTTCCCAGGACATTGCCTAGAACTCCCTTCCGGGACCCAATGAGTTCCATAAGCATGAAGGCGTTGGCTCCCATATAATCACTCAAAACAAGTCAGTATACCATTCTGGCTAAAACCCTCCAAATTAGACAACGCAATGACTTGCCGGCCGGTTGCATGGAAAACAACCTGCCGCGCCGCCGAGGTCAGCGGCTCTGGCGAGGCTTGATGATGATCGGAGTGCCCACAAAGCCGAACCTCTCCCGGATGCGGTTCTCGAGAAACCTTTCAAAAGAGAAGTGTAGTTTGCCCGCGCGGTTGGTAAAGGCGACGAACACAGGGGGAGCGACGCCGCCCTGGGTAAGGTAATAGATCCGCCTGGGCTTCCCGGCCGGGGTTGGAGCGCGCTCGAAATCCAACTCCTTGAGGAACTGGTTCATTTCCGACGTGGAAACACGCAGGCGGCGAGCATCCGCAACCTGGGCGATGGTCTTGAGCAAATTGCCCAGCTTCTGGCCGGCTAAGGCGGAGATGAAGACGATGGGGGCGTAGGCGAGGAATTTCATCCGCTCCCTTATCATCTGGATGTAATCGCGCGTGGTGGACGGCCCTTTTTTGACCAAGTCCCATTTGTTGACCACGATGATGACCGAGCGTCGGCTTTCATGCGCGTAGCCACCGATGTGGGTGTCGAGGGCCGTGATGCCCTCCGGCCCATCCAGCATGAGCAGCGCCACGTCGGCGCGCTCCAGGTGTTTTCGCGCCTGAATCACGCTGAGCTTCTCCGCCAGCAACTTGGTCTTGCCTTTGCGGCGAATCCCGGCGGTATCGATAAACCGGAAGCGAAGTCCATCGCGCTCGAATTGCGCGTCGACGGCGTCACGGGTGGTGCCGGGCAGCGGCGAAACGATGGAGCGCTCCTCATTGAGAAGGCTATTCAGCAGAGTCGACTTGCCCACGTTGGGCCGCCCAATGATGGCGACGTTGATGGCTTGATCGCGTGGAGGCGTCAGTGTAGCCGCGCCCGTCCCACCGGCGGCTTCGGCGTGCCGTTCTTCAGATTCCTCTGCGGAGACTGCAAAATCCTTAGTGATGTGCTCCAACAGATCATCCACGCCTAGCGCATGTTCGGCGGAAAGGGGGAAAATGTCGGGGATCCCCAGGCGGTGAAACTCCGCCGCCAAGGGCGAATGCTGAGCGGCGTCAACCTTGTTCACGGCCAGGCAGAGCGGCTTCCCCGTGCGGCGTAGCAGGTGCACCAGTTCTTCGTCGAGCGGCACGATTCCCTGGCGGGCATCCACCACCAGAATAAGCTGAGCGGCTTCTTTGATAGCCACCTGTGCTTGACGGATGATCTCAGTTGGGATGAGATCCTTTTCGAAGGGAATCATTCCTCCCGTATCGACTACCTCAAACGGCTTGCCGAGCCACGTGGCAGGAGCGTAGAGGCGGTCGCGCGTCATTCCCGGCTCGTCGCCCACAAGCGCCCGCCTGCGACCGCAAATGCGGTTGAACAACGTGGATTTGCCCACGTTGGGGCGGCCGAGAATCACCACGCGAGGGAGTTGGGGCACAGAAGAAATCCAAAGTCAAAGGTCGAAAGTCCAAAGTCGAACATGAGGCAGAAGGAGTATGGG
>JBAVYG010000191.1:0-5967 GCA_049698675.1 Terriglobia bacterium | reverse complement strand
CAAATCAGGTCCGCCCTACGCTTGCTGCATCACTCAAAGCGTCAAAGGGCAACTGATACACGGAACCCTCCGGCGCGATCGCCGGATGGTAAAGCCGCAACGAATCCGGCACTGGCCCAAGGAGAAGTGAATAGACTCGCAGGTAAGTCGAACCGCGCCAACTGAAAAGAGTATCCGCAAAGGAAAGGACGAAGATAATGAATACAGCCACATCGAACAAGAAAGCTGATCTCGCAGGCCCGGGTATTGGCGACTACAACGAATTGGAAAAGATTCTCCCGTCAGACTATCGCTCCCTGTTGACCGTGAAAGAAACCCAGCAGGCGATCTTCCATGTAAAACGGTACATCACAGATAACCTCTGTAAAGAACTAAACCTGATGATGGTCGAGGTGCCGCTGATCGTGGACGTCGAAAGCGGCGTGAATGACATGCTGGACCGGGATGGATCGCGCACGCCGATCACGTTCCATATTTCAAACGATTACGACAAGCACCCCATCGACGCTCAGGTCGTGCAGGCGGCCACGAAGTGGAAGAGAGTGGCGCTGAAACAGTTCCATTGCCAAGTGGGCGAGGGCATTTGTACGGATATGCGAGCCGTGCGCAAGGACTACTTCCTCGATCATGACCACAGCGCGTACGTCGACCAGTGGGACTGGGAGCGAGTCATGACCGCCGAACAGCGTAACCTGGCCTTTTTGAAGGAAGTCGTCGGAGGTATCTGGAGAGTGCTTGTAGGTGCGGAACGCTTTGCACGAGAGATGTTCCCTCAGTTGAGCGACGGACGATATCCTAATCTGCCTGAGAAGTTGACCTTCCTGCATGCCGAAGAAATCCTCGATATGTATCCTGATCTGCCGCGCAAGCAGCGGGAGACAAAGGTACTACAGGAATATCCGGCAATCTTCATCATTGGGATTGGCTGGCCTTTGAAAGACGGTTATCCCCACGAGAATCGCGCCGCCGATTACGACGATTGGGTCACGGATACGAGTAAAGAAACCGGCAAGCCGACGCACGGCTTGAATGGTGACATTCTGGTATGGAACCACGTAACAAAACGGCGGCATGAACTGACTTCGATGGGTATTCGCGTGACGGCTGAAACCCTGAAAGAACAGTTGGAACTGGCCCATCAGCTCGATTTCATGAAGCTGCCGTACCACCAGGGGATCTTGACCAACCGCATTCCTCTGTCGATTGGCGGCGGGATCGGCCAATCACGCACGCTGATGTTATTGCTCAGAAAGGCTCACCTGGGTGAGGTCAGCGTAACTGTGTGGCCGAAAGTCCTGAAGGAGATGTGCGCCAAGAAAAACATTTTCGTGCTGGAATAGGATAGAGGCCGGCGTCTCACGACTTGTTCGTGAGCGCCTTTGCTATCTCTTACGGGTTCCTATCAATCTGACCCACACCCTTTTTTTCGCTTGAACTTGCGGTTCGCATGGTTCATGCTATGGGGAAATTATTCATCGCGAATTTGCGCTTTGGAGGATTACCTCCCATGGAAAAACTCCGATTGAACGGACTGATGCTGGTGTTGTTGCTGGCGGTGTCTGCTGTGTTGGCGCGCGCGCAGGACCTGGCATCATTTGAGAAACGGATGACGGTGAAGATACTGCCCAACGGGCTGACGGTGTTGGTCTGCGAGCGTCCGGAGGCGCCGGTCTTCTCATTCTTCACGCACTTGGATGTCGGTTCGGACCGGGAGTACCCGGGCATCACCGGCCTGGCGCACATGTTCGAGCACATGGCGTTCAAGGGGACGGACAAAATCGGGACCAAAGATTACGCGGTCGAGAAGGGGGCGCTCGCAAAAGTGGAGCAGGCCTACCGGGCCTACGACCAGGAACGGCGCAAAGAAGTCGGTCGTGACGACAAGAAGCTAGCCGAGCTGGAGAAGGCCTGGAAGGACGCCATCGAGGCCGCGCAAAAGTACGTGGAGGAAAACCAGTTTGGGCAGATCGTGGAACGGAAGGGCGGCACGGGTCTGAATGCCTTCACCGACTGGGAGGAGACCGGTTACCACTACTCGTTCCCCTCCAACCAAGTCGAGCTGTGGGCGTACCTGGAGTCGGACCGGTTCCTGCACCCCGTCTTTCGCGAGTTTTACAAGGAGCGCGAAGTGGTGCACGAGGAGCGCCGCCTGAGTGAGAGCCAGCCCTTCGGACGGCTGTTCGAGCAATTCCTGGGCGCGGCGTTTATCGCGCACCCTTACGGAAGACCGGTGCTGGGTTGGCCGTCCGACCTGGAATCGTTCTCCGAAACCGACGCCGAGAACTTCTATAAGAAGTATTACGTTCCCGCCAACATGATCGTGACGCTGGTGGGTGACGTGAAGGCCAGCGAGGTTCTGCCCATCGTGGAGAAGTATTTCGGCCGACTGCCCGCCGGGCCTAAGCCGGAGCCGCTCCGCACCGTCGAGCCGCCGCAGATCGCGGAGAGGATAGTCATCCTGCACGAAACCTCGCAGCCCATCTTCATCGAGGGTTATCACAAACCCGGGGCGCGGGACAAGGATGACGCCGTGTACGACGCGCTCCAGGACCTGATGTCCAATGGCCGCACCTCCCGCCTTTACCGATCGCTGGTGCGGGACAAGAAAATCGCGGCCTTTTCCGGGGGCTTCAACGGATTTCCGGGCGGCAAATATCCCAACCTGTTTGTCTTCTTTGCCGTCTCGACCCCGGGGCACACGCCGGAGGAGGTCCGCGACGCCATTCATGCGGAGATTGAGCGGGTGAAGAAGGAGGACATCTCGGACGACGAACTCCAGATGATCAAAACGCGGGCCAAGGCGGACCTGATTCGCGCCCTGGGTGACAACCAGGGCTTGGCCATGCAATTGGGAACTGCCCAGTCGCTCTATGGTGACTGGCGGGGGCTCTTCCGCCATGTGGACGACATCGGAAAGGTGAGCAAGGCGGACATCCGGCGCGTCGCGAACGCCACGTTCACAGAATCCAACAGGACGGTAGGCATCATCGAGTCCACGCAGCTTGCACAGGGGGCTCCTGCCACCGGAAAGGAGACGCAATAATGGACCGCCGAAATCGATTCACGGTCGCCATCCTGGTCACGCTCGGTCTTTTCACTTTCGCGCCGGCCTCGCACGGGCAGGCGACCGATTGGAAAAAAATTCAGGCGCCGCACCTGCATGCGTTTCATCCGCAGCAGCCGCGCCGCGTGGAACTGTCCAACGGAATGGTCATCTTCCTTCAAGAGGATCACGAGCTGCCTCTCGTTCGCGGGACGGCTCAGATTCGCGGTGGCTCGCGGGACGAACCGGCCGAGAAGGTGGGCCTGGTCCAGATCTATGGCCAGGTTTGGCGCACGGGCGGCACGAAGAGCAAGACGGGCGATCAGCTTGATGATTACCTGGAGGCGCGCGCGGCCAAGGTGGAGACTTCGGGAGGCACAGATTCCACCACCGTTACCTGGGATTGCCTGAAAGAAAGTTTTGACGAAGTCTTCGTGGTGTTCACGGAATTGCTGCGCGAACCGGGTTTTCGGGAGGACAAGCTGCCTCTGGCAAAGACTCAATTGAATACGGAAATCTCCCGGCGGAATGATCAGCCCTTCCAGATCGCGTTTCGCGAGGCGGCCAAATTGGTCTATGGGGCAGACTCCCCTTATGCGCGCGTGCCCGAGTATGCCACGGTGGCGGCTGTTACGCGCGACGACTTGCTGAGCTGGCATCAACGCTACGTGCATCCCAATAACATCATCTTTGGGGTCGTGGGCGATTTCGATTCGACGGCCATGGAGACCAGGCTGCGCGAGGCGTTTGAATCCTGGCCGAAAGGCCCGGCGGCCCCCAAGCTCCAGGCCTCTTTTAAGGCACCGAAGCCCGGCATCTACTTTGTGCAAAAGGACGACGTGACTGCCAGTACCGTGCAGATGGTCGATCTGGGAACCACGCGGGACAATCCGGACTACTATGCCATCGAAGTCTTCAATGAGTTTTTCGGGGGCGGGTTTTCATCCCGCCTGTTCTCCAACATCCGTTCCAAGAAAGGACTCGCCTACGCCGTGGGCGGGGGCGTGGGGACCGATTTCGATCACCCCGGCATCCTCCGCCTGTTCTTGGGTACGAAGAGTAAAACCACGGCCGCGGCTATCGACGCCTTTAATGTGGAACTGGATGCCCTGAAAACCAACCCGGCGATGCCTGAGGAATTAACCAAAGCGAAAGAGTCCATACTGAATTCGTTTGTCTTCCGATTCGACTCCAAAGAGAAAGTGATGCGGGAACGGATGACTTACGAGTTCTATGGCTATCCGGCGGATTTTCTGGAAAGGTACCGCGCGGGCATCGAAAAAGTGACGCAGCAGGATGTGGCTCGAGTAGCACATCAGTACATCCACAGGAACCAGTTGGCGGTGCTCGTCGTGGGGAAGGCTGCGGACTTCGACCGTCCGCTGAGTTCGTTCGGCCCCGTCACTACGCTGGATATTTCGATTCCCGGAATGGGGGCCGCAAAGAAAGAGGGAGTGGTCTCCAATGCGGAAGGGAAGGCGCTGCTGGCAAAGATCGTCGCCGGCATGGGTAGCGAAGAAAAGGTTCGCTCGGTAAAATCCATGCGCCAGAAACTAAGCATCCTGGCCAATACCCCGCAGGGTGAGATACCCATGGGGGCCGAGCAGGTCATAATCTACCCGGACCGGCTCTGGCAAAAAATGACCACGCCCATGGGTGAAATGACGATGGTCTTCTCCCCCGCCGCATCCTTCATGGCGACGCCGATGGGATCGCAGGATATGCCGGCCTCGCAGAGTGGAGAGTTCCTGAACGACATGAAGCGCGACCCCTTCGTCGTCGCCCAGCACGCGGCCGATCCCAAGTTTGCTTTCTCCGCCGGCGCGTCTGAGAAGATCGGTGAGGTGGAGGCGAAGATCCTGGATGTGAACGCCGACGGCGCGGAGGTGCGCTGGTTCGTTGATCCGCAAAGCGGACGAATCCTGCGCGCGGCCTGGAAGTCCATGGGACCTGCCGGGCCCGGAGAAACGGTGGTCGAATACGCCGACTGGAAATCGGTCGCCGGCTTCACCCTTCCCTTCAAGGAGACGAGAACCCGCGGCGGGGAAAAAGAAGCGACCGTCGAGGTCAAAGAAGTGGAGTTCAACCCGAGCGTCGATCCGAAGCTCTTCGAGAAGCCTGCGGCGAAGCCAGGCGAGAAATCGCCTTAGCCGCCCGGCGAACTCCAGTCCCGGACCCAAGCGGTTTCTGTCATAGCCACTCTACTGCCTTCGGGATCGGGGGCGAGGAGGCTCCGAAGGCAAGGCCGCGCGCGCCTCTTACCAAAACTTCGGAATCAGGAAGCCTGTGTGCCGGCAGTGCTCTTTGAAGGCTTCCCCGAATTGCGCGGCCAGCATGGATTCTTCTTTCCTCGCTTTCATCCAATAGCCCAGGACGATCAAGCCGACTCCCGCGACGCATCCCCATCGGTCAATCGCCAAAGCCCCGCCCACCGCGGCCAGATCGATTCCGGAATAAATGGGATGCCGGAAATGAGCGTAGGGCCCAGTACGGATGAGCTTGTGGTCCTCTTTGAGAGTGACACTGGCGCTCCAATACTGTCCCAGGTGCCAGCGGGCCCACAGAGCGATCGCGATGCCGATCCAGGTGAGTGCGACGCCCGTAACGGCAAGAGCGTATGTCTGATGGACAACGCGATGACCAAGAACGCCGATCTTCGCTATGTCGGTGAAGAGCAGGACAAAGCCAAGGACTTCCAGAAAGAGGAAGCCGGAACGCGACGCAAAGGATTCTCGGCTGAGGGTCCTGCGCGTCTTGAGCGCGCCCGCCGCCCAGTATGCGACAAAGACGATCCACGGACCTTCAATGAGATAATGCCAAATCATGCTTCGAGCACCGTCGCATCTCGCGGGCACGTTCAAGGTGCAGTGCTCCTTGGGTGCGTTGAACCTGTTTTTACCCTAATGCGGTCCCTTCCCTTCGTC
>JBAVYG010000190.1:0-2242 GCA_049698675.1 Terriglobia bacterium | reverse complement strand
CCGCGCCGCCTGCAGACGACGCCGCTCTAACTTCGCTCGATCAAGTTTCACTCCGGCTGGATGTCCCATGCCGGCAAGTATACATGAAATGCTCTTGGATGTCACTATATTATGTAATACTCTTTAGGTGCTTAAAAGACATTTCGAACATCTGCGCCTGGAGGCAGGTGTATGGATCTTCGACAACTTGAAATGTTCAGAGCGTTAGCCGAGACATCGAGTTTTACACGGGCGGGCGAGAGGCTTCACGTCTCCCATTCGGCCATCAGTCGACAAGTGAAACTGCTCGAGGATGAGCTTTCCGTCGTCCTGTTCACCCGGGCAAACAAGCGCGTCTTCCTGACGGAACCCGGCAGGGTGCTGTTTAACCATACTGGAGCAATCTTTGCTCAAGTCACGGATGCCACCCGGTCGGTCTCCCAGATGTCAAACGGTGCCGTTCAATACTTGAATCTGGGGACAGGAACTACGATGCTCAACTTATTCCTGCCGCCTGTGTTCGAAGAGTTCAAGAAGCGTTATCCCAATGTTGTGTTCCACATCAAAACGGGACATTGGCCTATGGTTATAGAGGACATACGAACCGGCGTGTTGGATGTGGTACTGGGCAGCCTGCCAAGCGCTGTCGAGGCTCGAGATTATCTCGTAAGGCCGCTTTACCGCGAGGAACTAGTTGTCGTAGTTGGAAAGCATCACACCCTTGCCAAGAAAAGGGTCATCCAACCTCAAGAGTTGAATGAAGTGCCACTGATAACGTTTTCTTACAGCGTTACTCGTCAAATCCTGGAAACCGTGTTCCGCGACTTGGGGATTTCCCCACAGATTAAACTCGAAATGGAAGACGACGAAGCGTTGGTAAGTTGTGTTTCGAAAAATATGGGAGTGGCCTTCTTGCCCAAGAGGCGGGCCATGCAGGAAAGGATGCATTTCCTCCGCATATTGGGGTGCCCTATATTCCGCACGGTGGGACTTGTCACGCTCCGTGCCCGGCAGGCTTCGGAGCACTTGACATACTTTTCGACTCTTTGTTTACAGCGCTCCAAGAGCGTATTCCCCCTCGAGCCCCCTTCTCTCGGTCCTAAGGCATCTAGGCAACCAAGCTCCGAAACTTTTCGCGCTGGCGAAAGTTCATTCTAGAAACCCATCCACAAACCCCTTTTTCGGCACGCGGGAAATTTGCCTAATGCGATTTGGTGGTGGTGTGACCGCCTGAGCTGCTACACCCAAGCAAGCCGAGCCCAGCTGAAGTATCGGTCCCAAAGGTTCAAAACGGCGGCCAAAAAACTACTCGCCAGCTCAACAGCGGGCTTTTCGGCCACCCCTACCACTTGCTGCGCCTGCCGCCGGCAGAATCCCACCACCAAGCTTAAGTTGGCCATCACCGCGGCCATCACCACTTGAAAGCAGGTCTTCTTTCTCCCAAAGTAACGACTCTTGCTAATGCCTAATCCCACCAAGCGCGCGATGCGATGCTCCACCACCACCCGCTCCCGCAAGCTCTTGCGCCCCGCCTCCGTTTGGTTATGAAGCCGAGCCTGTTGTTGCAAGCGTTCCTCGGCTTGGATGCTAATGCTGCGTGGCCCTCGCCCTTGGACGCACTGCGAGCCTAAGGCACAAGCCTGACAGGTGGCGGCAGCGAAGATGAATCGTCCCCCCCGGCCTGGCCCAGCGGACTGATAATCGCTGGTGATTTGGCCCGCCGGGCAACGCACTTCCTGGCCCTCCAAATCCACCTCAAACTCACTCTTGGCAAAACAATCTCCGTTCTGGCTGACCGGCAGCTTGGCCGTCAAGGGGCGTTCGGCCTGCGCAAAGGCTCTGCGCGTCGGGCCCCCGCCATAGGCACCATCGCCGACCGTTTCCTCCACCTCCGCCTCCATCACCCGCTCGCTCTGCTCCACCAGTTCCAGCGCCTTCTCCTGGTCTCCCGCATTGCCCGCCAGCACCTCGACACCACTGATCAGTTGACTGTCGATCTCCACCGCCAGCGCCGCCTTGTGCCCGTTAAACCGCTTACTGGCGCTCTTGCGTCCATGCCGCATCTCTGGATCATGCACGCTCACCCGCCGGTCCTTGGCCGTTCCCGACTTGACCTGACAACCCCCGCCCGGCTTCTCCTCCACATCCTGGGCGATCAGCCGCCTCAGCAAAGCCGCCTCGGCTTCGATCCCTTCCCTTTGCTCGGCATGCTGCTCTTTCAGCTTCTCCGCCACCCCCAGCAGGTATCGCCCATCCTCTACGA
>JBAVYG010000189.1:0-3846 GCA_049698675.1 Terriglobia bacterium | reverse complement strand
GTGGCAGGGCTGGCGTTATCGGTGATGGTCACGGCCCCGGTTCTGGTCCCGACGGCGGTCGGCTTGAAGGTCACGCTGATCGTGCAACTGCCGCTGACCGCCACGCTCGATTTGCAGGTATGCGTTTGGGAAAAGTCGCCGCTGGCGGTGATGCTGGTCATGGTGAGGGTCGCGCTCCCCGTGTTCTTGAGTGTGACGCTTTGAGCACTGCTCGCGGTCCCCACCCGTTGTGCGGGGAAAGTCAACGAAGCAGGAGAGAGGCTGACCACCGGTGCGTCTACGCCGGTTCCCGTCAGGCTGACAGTCTGGGTGGCAGGGCTGGCGTTATCGGTGATGGTCACGACCCCGGTTCTGGTCCCAGTGGCGGTCGGCTTGAAGGTTATGCTGAGGGTACAACTGGCGCTGGCCGCGAGGCTTGAGCCGCAGGTGTTGGTTTGGGAGAAGTCGCCGCTGGCGGTGATGCTGGTAATGCTGAGGGTGGCGCTCCCCGTATTGCTGAGCGTGACGCTTTGAGCGCTGCTGCTGGTGCCCAGCAGTTGCGCGGGGAAAGTCAAGGAAGTGGGGGAAAGGCTCACCACGGGCGCAGTGCCGGTTCCCGTCAGGCTGACGGTCTGCGTGGTAGGGCTGCCGTTATCGGTGATCGTCAAAGTGCCGGTCTCTGAGCCCACCATTGTGGGTGTGAAGGTCACGCTGAGGGTGCAACTGGCGCCCGCGGCCACGGTCGCGCCGCAGTTATTGGTCTCCGCGAAGTCGCCGCTGTTCGTCCCGGCGATGGTCACGCTTGTGATGTTGAGCGTGGCGTTACCGGTGTTGGTGAGGGTTATGGGCGCGGCGGAGCTCGTCGTCCCGAGGAGCTGGTTGCCGAAGTTGTACGATAGTAACGACAGGTTCACGAAAGGAGACAGCCCAAGATCGAACTTGGTCACAAAGGCATCGTAGGGTCCGCCCCCATATGCCGGCTGGTAGCTGCCTGATGTGATGGGGAAATCCAACGAGAAAGTCCCGCCGATAACGTAAGCGTTCCCTGAAGGGTCCACGGAGATTCCGCGTCCCACTTCGTCTAAGCTTCCACCGAGGTAGGTGGAGAAATCGAGCGAGCCCCCAGATGCATTTAGCACACTGACGAAGGCGTCGTAGAATCCGGCGTTCTGAGCTTGCGTGGGGCTCACGGTTGGGAAACCGCCCCCGTAATTGTATCCCGTCACACAAGCATGCCCGGATGAATCTACAGCAACGTCATATCCAACCTGTGTTCCGGGACCGCCCAAGTATGTCGAATAGACAAGTGCGGAACCTGCGCCATCGAGCTTGGCAACGAAGGTGCCGTAAGAACCGCCGAAGACTCGTTGGAAAGCTCCCGCCGTTGTCGGGAAGTTTGTGGAGGTCGTGTACCCGGTCACATAGGCATTGGACGAACCGTCAAGGGCGATGGCATAGCCGTAATCGCTACCGGTTCCTCCCAAGTACGTAGAGTAAATGAGCGCCGATCCGGGGGGGTTAAGCTTCGCCACGAAGGCGTCGTAGCACGGGAAGGTGTTCGGAGCTACAGCGCAGAGGCCGCCGGCGTAATTCGGTTGGAAGGCGTTTAGGGTCGGGAAATTCGTGGAGTTTGTGGCGCCGGTGACGTAGGCATCGCCGGCAGAGTCCACAGCGACTCCGTAAGCGTAATCGTCCGCGCTGCCACCAAGGAATGTTGAGTAGCCGAGCTTGCCGCCTCCCGCGTTGAATCTGACCACGAAGCCATCGTGATCCCCACCACTGTAGCTGGCCTGGAGGGCGCCGGGGGTGGCCGGGAAGTCAGGCGAGGCGGTGTAGCCGGATATATAGGCGTTGCCGGAAGAATCGACTGCGACTCCAGTCCCTATATCATCGCTACTTCCGCCCCAGTAGGTCGAGTAGATCAGGGAGGCGCCGTCCGCGCTCAGTTCGGCAACAAAAGCGTCGTACCCTCCGGCGTTCTCGGCCTGGAGGGCCTTCTGCACCGGAAAATCCGTGGAATTTGTGTACCCGGTCACATAGGCATCGCCGCTCGCATCGAGCGCGATCCCCGTCGCATAATCCTCATTACTGCCGCCGAGGTAAGTGGAATAGACCAGCGCAGTCCCGGCGGGATTCAGTTTGGTCACAAAGGCGTCAAAGCAAGGGATAGCGTCCACACCATCTGAGCAGGTGCCGCCACCGGGGGAGCTCTGGGCCGGGTTGGCAAGGGGGAAATCAATGGAAGCCGTGTAACCTGTCACGTAGGCATTTCCGGAAGGGTCCACTGCAATGGCATTGGCATAATCCATATCGCTCCCGCCAAGATAGGTGGAGTAGCTGAGAACGGGATCGATGATCAGAGGCCGAGTCCTGTCATAGGGTGCGATTCCAAAGGTTACTTCGCCGTCCGACTTGAGGATGTAGCGCCCGTCAATCAATTTTCGATTTTGGATTTTGGATTTTAGATTGGCGGACGTCCGTTGTCCGTGGTCCGTTGTCCGTTGACTCAAGTTTGGATTTTGGATTTCGGATTTTGGATCGGCGGGCCTCTGAGAGCTTTCTCCCCTCGCCGATCTGCTTTTTACTGTCGACTGTCGACTGTCAACTGTTGACTCTGTTTGATACACCACTGGCTTGTGAAACCGCGCTTCCCCGCCCTCGGCGGTCACAATCAGGTCGCCATTCGCCGCGATGCGCAGGGACGAAGAGATTTTGGATTTTCGATTTTGGATTTTGGATTGGGTGCTGCCCGTTGTTCGTGGTGCCTGGTCCGTTGCCGCAGATCCCGCCCTGCGGGAACCACCGGCCACGGACGGTTGACTGCTGCCTGCTGCTTTCTGCTTACCGCTTACTTGCCCACCGGCATCGATTGCCAGTGCGATCGCGCCGGAGTCGGCCCCAGGAGCCACGACAAAGTCATACTCCAACTGCCCACCCTTCTTGCCGTAATAGACCAGATCTACCCCTGGATAGATGTTCTCGTACCGCACCCTGCCGTAAGTTGGCACGTTGGTGCGCCACTTCTTAGGATCATTGCCAGTCAGGTAGTTGCTCTTGCCAGGTAATTCATTCACGCCGATGACCTTGGCAGCAGGGTTCGCGCGAAGCAGCTTTAGGCAGAGAAAAGAAGGGGGCTGGGGACTGGGTGCTGGAAATTGCAGTGACGAGTGCGGCGTGATAAGGGACGCGTTACGAATCCCCTCCCTTGTTTCTTGCAACTGACCACGGACCACGGACCACGGACGTCTTTCCTCTTCTGACTTCTGCCTCCTGAACCCTGAATCTTGAATCCTGAAACCTGAGTCCTGCCTTCTGGCTCCTGACTTCCGCAGTGCTACCACCGCTTCATCCTCCGCAAGGAAGAGCGTGTACCCCGGTCCTCGCGAGAGGAACTTCACGCGCGGGTCGGCTTGACCTAGGTTGGGCTCAAAACTCAGCAGGAGTTTGGCATGGGCAATCCGGGCGTGCCCAACTGGTTCGGCGGCGACGAGGACGCGGTTGGGGTCATCCTTAACGCGGGCGACAAAGAGAAGGATTAAGCCGAACGCGAATATCGAGGCGCGACGGAGAGTGACGAGCGCAAAGCGGGACATCGGCTTCTCCTCCCATGCCATGGGAACCCGGAGTAAAAGTGAATCCCGCATTCACCTACTCCCTGTTCCCTCAATTTCCGATGCCACCGGAAGCGGGGTCAAACTGAACCGGTGAATCTTTCTGTCCTCTGCTTATCGGCAGCGGAGCATTGGCGGATGAGGAGTTTCTTAACCCGCATTTCTCACCACGTTTGGACGCTCTCAGGGGACCGCCGGAAGGGCGGGGCTTCAGCCCCGCCGAAATCGCGGCTCCGGCCCTCTGTTGGTCCCGTGC
>JBAVYG010000188.1:0-2430 GCA_049698675.1 Terriglobia bacterium | reverse complement strand
CGCGCTCCACCCTCTCCCCAGGGGAGAGGGTGGAACGCCTTTAACCAGGACGTTGAAACCTATTCCATATTCTCTGTTCCTATTCCCTGTTCCCTGTTCCCTATTACGGTTGGATGAGGCCTTTCTTGACAGCGAAGAGGACCAGTTCCGCCGTGCGGTGGAGATTGAGAGTCTCCATCAGGCGTGCGCGGTGTACGGCAACTGTATTGACGCTGATATTAAGTAGCGTAGCAATTTCCTTGTTAGATTTTCCCTGAGCGATTAGCTGCAGGACTTCCTTTTCTCGGAGCGTTAACTTTTCATACGGATCCTGGCTCGTACCTTGGAAGGTCCCGGCCTTCATACTCTCCAGGACAATATGGGAGACGCCGGGGCTGAAGTAGGCTTGGCCCTCCGCCAGCGCCATGACGGCTCGCGTCAGATCGACCTCGATGGCGTTCTTCAGGATATAACCCTTGGCGCCCAGCTCGAACGCCTTGCGCACGTAAGCTTCGTTCGAATACATGCTGAGGATCAGGATTTTGATTTGCGGGTTGGCCTTGAGGATTTCAGCCGTCGCCTCAAGCCCTCCCAGGTCCGGCATGGAGAGATCCATCACCACCACATCCGGCTGGAGCTCTTTGCACTGATCGATGGCCTCAAGGCCGGTGCGCGCTTCTCCCACCACGCTAATGCCCGGGTCATCCTCGAGGATGCGCCGGAATCCCTGGCGGACCAGAATATGATCTTCTGCAAGCAGGACCCGAATCTTGTTTTCCTTGCTGGGGGATGTCACAGTTCAACTCACCTCTTGGACAGTGTGGTCCAGGGACGGTCGATGGAGGGGAATGTGGACGCTGACCACCGTTCCCCCCTGGGGCGACGAGCGGAGGGAAAAGGACCCCTTTAAGTGCTCGGCTCGCTCCCGCATGCCCATCAATCCTATTCCCTGACCAGCCACGCGATTATTGTCGGGGCCTACGACGAAGCCCGCACCGTTGTCCCGGATTTCCAGGTCCAACGCGTCGCCTTGTTCTTGCACCGTCACCCAGGCTTCTTTGGCGCCGGAGTGGCGTGCTACGTTGTTCAAAGCCTCCTGGACAATTCGATAAAGGTGAATGGCGTCCTCGAAAGGGAAAAAGCCGTCCGAGAACTTACCCTTATAGTGCACCTGAATGCCGGTCTGCTGCGAGAACTGTCCGACAAACCATTCGAGAGTTTGAGCCAGTCCGAAATCATCCAGAATCGCCGGCCTGAAAATCTGTGATTCCGAGCGAACCGACTGCAGGGTGTCTTCCACGATCTTCTTGACCGCCTTTACATCCTGGACGAACACGGGGTCCTTGTCCAGTGCCTTTTGACCGGCGCGGCCCAGGGTGACGCCGATGGCCGTCAGGATCTGGCCGAATTCGTCGTGAAGGTCGCGCGCCACTTGCCGGAGGGTCTTCTCCTGAACGTCAATCAATTTCCAGGAAAGCATGCGAAGTTGTTCGGACTGCGTTTGCAGTTTTTCGGCGAGGTGGTGCAAGCGAGCAAACGTCTTGCGATTGGCCTGAAGCGTGTAGAGCCCCGTGCCCAGCGCCACCAGGAAGAGGATGCCGATCAGCACCAGAATGTCTTTCTTAACTTTGCCGTAGACCAGGCTGACTCGCTGGCCTGCCTCGGTTTGGGCCTGATCGTTGAGCGCCAACAAACGGGAGACGATGGCGGAGATGATCTCCCGCTTATTCTCGGTCTGGGACCGGATCATGTATCGTGCGGTCGCCTCGTGGCCCTGGTCGGCCAATTGGAAAGCTTCATCGGCGCTGAGCCAGAAGTCGTCCAACACGTCGCGTAACTGCCGGCGCTTTTCGTCACCGGCGGAAGTGCTCGTAGAGTACTGCCCCTCCAGGCGCAGGGCTTCATCCATGTCCTGCCGCACCCGCGTGAACTCGCCCTTCCAGTAAAAGATGGGGTAGCGGCTTTCGGGCAGCGTCATGTCGCGGAGGGATACGGCCAGCTCGTAGGTGTCATCCTGTAACCGCAGGAGCTGCAGGGAAGCCTTGCGGTTCTTCTGCACCACGTTTACTTGAAAATCTTCCAGCCAGCGGAGTTCGTGAATAGTGTAACCGGCGAAGATAAGGAAAATCGCCAGACTGACACACAGGCCCAGCCCAAGGCCCGCGGAAGGGGAGGGAATCTCACTCAACACGTCGTGTTCAGTGTGCGGTTGGCTCATTTCGCAACCAAAGTAGATGGCGCGTAATAGATCGTAAGCAGGGAAAAGCAGCCGCCCCGCCTACTACATACCACCTGCCACCTACGGTTCTCAGCATCCTGCTCAATCTTCTCACCGAATACGAGCAGGTTCAAGCCAGCCACCGCATTGGACAGGGTCGCGTCAAAGTCCCCGAAAGGTAACATCCCAAAGCGGCTCTGCCGCCTGCTGTGCGGAAAGGCTTCGCCTTTCCG
>JBAVYG010000187.1:0-3725 GCA_049698675.1 Terriglobia bacterium | reverse complement strand
ACGTGTGGTTCTGCTCGAATCGGTCACCCAAAGGACTGGGTATTCCGGGGTCTCCGGATACGAATGGCAGCACAAGTCGGTGAGATAGATAAAGCAGACTGGTGCGATATTGTTCTCGCTCACCCAGTCGAATGCCGGGCGGAAATCAGTGCCACCACCACCTCGAGGCTCAAGGCGCACAGGCTCTGAGGGGCCAAACTGTTGAGCGCATTGAACCGCTGCGTCGCAGTACACCACGTGGATGGCTTCGGGCTGCGCCTCCTCGGAAATCGCCGAGATTTCACCTGCAAATTGTTCCAGCTCGAGTTCCCCGATTGAACCGGAAGTGTCGACCGCAATCACGATCTCACTCACTCCCTGGCGCTCGACCGACGGCAAGTACAGGCCCGATGCGATGTACCTCCGATTGGGTGGCGTCCAGCGATAATCAGAGGGCGTAGTGGCCGCCACAAAATCACGCAGGATCGCGCGCCAATCCTGCTTCGACTGGCGGCTTTCGCTAAGCGGCCTTTCGATGCCTGCGGGCTCGTGTCCCCACGCCTTGGCCGACCGGAGGGCTTGCTCAGCTGCGATTCCCCACTCATGCTCCTGGCGACGTTTTTCGGCCGGCGAAGCTGTCTGCCCGCACTCGTCAGTCACGTCCCAGACCTCGCCGAACCCTCCGGGCCATATCGACGTTGCCCCCACGGCTTCACCTGTCGTCCGTTCGCCCTGGTCTGGAACTGGCTGCGGGGAGGCGTCTGGCTTTGGGCTGGATGACCCAGCACCATCTGCTTCTTGCGGGCCGGCAGCGGTCCCCCCACCACCATTCTGCTGCTCCTTTGGCTTTGTTGCTCCGTTTTCCTCGCTCCTTCTCTGTAACAACCGGGCATAGATCTCTTCCGCGCTTAGGTTCTTGAACGCAGGATCGACGAGCGCACCAGCCGGGAGCACGAAACCGTTTCCGATCAGAATAGGGTTGATGGCGAAGTCCGCCGCTCGATTCCAAAGCTCTGGATCACGTTGCCCCCGGCGGCACTGGTGCCCCAGCGCGCAGTGCAAAACCTCGTGGGCAAGCGTTCCCTCGAGTTCCGCCGGCTTGAGTTCATCCACGAAGGCGGGGTTATAGACAATCCGCGAGCCATCCGTCGCCATCGTTGGCAGCGTTCCAGGTATCAGTTTCAACCTCAAGCTGAGCGTGCCAAAGAAAGGCTGCTTCAAGATGAGCTGAACCCGTCCGCGGGTTAGCTTTTGTGCCGTGGTCGTGCGGGATTGAGATTTGGAGCATAAGTTGGCAGTAATGGAAGCATAAAATGGCAGTGGGTTTTCTGGGTTCCTCATGTTTTAATGCGGCTTGCGCGTTACCATTCCCGTGGGCCTGGACGGACCCTCGATTTTCGTCGGACACTTTGCGGCGGGATCAGTAGAGGTCGGGTGACCTGAGTTCTTGCCGGGCGGCCTCTATCGCCGCACGGATGGCTGTCCAGTGGTTTAGCGTTGTCTTGCTCAACAGGGCGCTCACTCGGCCTGTTGACGGGTATTCGCCTTCACGGTGAAGCTTTTCGATGACTCGATAAACCTCTTGCCTTAGCTGCTGTTGGCGGCGTTCTCTGATCTCCCTACTCGTGCGGACGTATCTTGATCGAATCAACGAGTACTCAAGGGAACACGTTTTCTGGAGAACATGCGGGCGCATGTTAAGCCTTCTACATACACTGGCAACGCAGGGGGCAGGCCATTCCAAGAGCGCAGCCTGTAGCTTCCTTTTCAGCTCCAGGAGTTGCAGCCTACGATACAATTGCCGCCGCGCTAGAATCTTATCGCAGAGCGTCGAAAAATAAGTCCTGAGGACCCCCGAACTTGAGTAACCCAGTCGCCTTGCCAGCTCATCAAGTGGCGGGGGAGACTCATCATTCAGCGCATTGTTCAGGGCCATCTGCATAGCACTGATGCGCGCTTTTTTCTCCTGCCTAATCTTTTCCCTGATCGCACGGCACAACTCAGGAAACCTGTTTTGAATGTAGCCTTCGTTGGCGTATCCGAGGCTGACCGCAATATCGTGCACGGAGACCGAGTGTTCCTTGGCAAGCGATTGTTCCAGCAGGTCACGGATGTCCACCCGCTCACAGATTCTCGCTGCCCCAGATTTCCGCCACCAGTGGCTGCGACCCGATTTTCGGTAGTTAGCCGCGATCTGCTTCAAGAGCTCCGGGTATGCGTGGCGGAGCCACTGGGCACCCTTAAAGTTCAGTCGTCGGGCAATCTCGGACACGGAAGGGGGCGGCTGCTCATGGGTCGCCTCCTGCAGGGCAAGAAGCACTTGTTCCCGAGTTCGGGATAAAGGAACGCTGCGACCTCTGTGATTCTGTAGAACGACCTTTTTCCCTCGCTCCCAATGGAGGGCGGCAGCGTCGGGATCGTTCACCAGGAAGGTCGTTAGGGGAATGTCCATCTCATGGCAAATCCGCAGCAGTGTGCCCATTTCAGGCAAGCCTCGACCCCTCAACACGTACGCGACACCGGGCTGCGATGTCTGAGAGGCTTGGGCGAAAGCGAGCATGTTGCCTTCGGCAGTTGCCTCCACACAAGCTCGAAAGTTTGCCTTGAACGCAGCGCCAGGAGCGTTCAACTCCGGCACAGCAGCTAACATTTCACCAACTGCCTGAGCGCGCCAGAGTGCATCGGTGTCCGATGGCCCAGAGGATTGGGTAAGAGACACTCGCGCGGCTTCGCACGCTAGCCATTCCAGACATTTCGAACAGTGACCTGGCCGTGCGTACGTGCCCAGCGGCTTCATGCGTTCACGGCAATGTGGACAGAGTTCCTCCAAAGGTTGCCTATGCCGCGGGCAGATCGTCACCAGCCTCAGCGTCCATAAGAGTTGATCGTAGACTGTGGCTCCGGTACATCTCCAGTGAGCGTAGCAGGCTGAGCACCAAGCCCGGGTTCGTCGGAATATTCGCCCCTTGGAAAAGACGCCTTCAAACGGCAACAGTGTCAGGAATCGAAGGTTGGGCTGCAGGGTGCCTCTTTCCAGGGCAACGACCCACCGTTTGGCGATCTCTCCCAAGCCGTTAGCCGAGCGCGTCCCGCAGAAACCGTGGGACCCCGCTGTTTGAGCACGCGGCACAAACGGCCCAAAGGGTTGTGCCGGTTTCGATCCGACGAGCGATAGTTCGCGGCCCACCAAGTTGCCCACTGAAACCGCGTGAGCGTCGGCCAGCCGGCTGACGTACCCAGTGAGGCTTTCCACGAAGGGCGTGCCGATTCCCATCGGCTTCAGCGAATATAGCCGACTGCGGGGCGGCACGCTTGCCGAGCGGCAGTCCCAGGAATCAAACAGGACCGGCAGTGGCATGGCTCATTTCGGGGCGAGCGATGACATCACGCGTGGGCCGACGCTGCCCCGGTCTCCTGTGCTGCTTGCGCGGCTGCGGAATCTCGACCTCGCACATCGCCAAGCCGGCCGTCGAAGGCTCAGGTCTGACTTCCTGCGGGCTCAGGCCTAATCGAGTTCGCAGCTGACCAAGTTCCTCGGCACTTTCGCACAAACTGACTTCTCCCTCCGACGCTTCGGCAAGCATCGTGTCGCACTGGGAGACACTCAACGCATGTGCCTGCAAGTCTCCGATGGTTAGGACGTTTGCATTTCGTCTGGACACCCCGGTGAGTGCTCTCATCAGCCAGTCTTTCAGAACGCCTACGCACCCGATGCTCCGCTCGTACAGATACTCCCACTCCTTTAC
>JBAVYG010000186.1:0-5127 GCA_049698675.1 Terriglobia bacterium | reverse complement strand
CTTCGTCAGCAGGTCCCGTACTTCCACCTCGACCAACTCCAACAGCTCCGGGTCCTCCACCGCGTCGCACTTGTTCATGTACACCACGATGTACGGCACGTTCACCTGCCGCGCCAACAGCACGTGTTCGCGCGTCTGCGGCATCGGCCCGTCCGTAGCCGCCACCACCAGGATCGCCCCGTCCATCTGCGCCGCGCCCGTGATCATGTTCTTGATGTAGTCCGCGTGCCCCGGACAGTCCACGTGCGCGTAGTGCCGGTTCTTCGTCTCGTACTCCACGTGCGCAATCGCAATCGTGATCCCCCGCGCTTTCTCCTCCGGCGCGTTGTCAATGGAGTCGAAGGGCCGGAACTTCACCTTCGGGTTCTCCTTCGCCAAGACCTTGGTGATCGCCGAGGTCAACATCGTCTTGCCGTGATCGATGTGCCCAATCGTCCCAATGTTCATGTGCGGCTTTGAACGATCAAATTTTTCCTTGGCCATACTTGCCTCGCCTCACCTACCGGAAAAGATCAGGCTGCTTTGCCTTTGCTTCCTTCACCTCTTGCCTGAAATACTGCTGCAAAACGTCGAGTTCATCGTCTGGCAGGTCCTGATAGCTAACGACTACTCGCCCCCCCTTGCAGGCATCGCACCGGCGGGGGAAGACAATTCCCGAACAAAGCTTTCAACCTGCCTAAAGTCGCATGTCTCAAGGTTAATCCTAAGATCCTGCGTCAGTTTCAGGAACGACTTCAACTTGGACTCGTCTCGGAAAATCCGTGAGACCGCGATTTTTCCCAACCGGAGTCCGTCAGGTCCAGACGTCTATTGTCTCCAAACTCAAACCAATAGGCTCTCGTCCACTCCTAAATCGGCGCCACCGATGAGATGCTCATAGGTTACGGACTTGATGTAGTCCCATTTAATGAGCGTCACCGGGACCGAAGGTGCGTCGGGCGGCGGAGAACCTGCTCCGACCATAATCCATGCGCCAACTTCATCTTCATGCATCACAAATGCCTCAAAAGGAACCTGGTCCGGAATCAACCCACGTAGAACCTTCTTGCCGGTATCAGACAAGTAAAACTGGATGTACTTATTCCTAAGGTTCATAGGCTCATCGGGTCGAAATCCCTTTCTCCCCTAGTCCCAAGCTCGTTCTTACCTTCGCGTTCAGTACCTCGACCGAGTCGCTCGTCGAAAAATCAAGAAAGTCATCGCCGAGATCACGGGGGAGAACCACACCCACTTGGTGGTCAGGGGTCTGGATTACAATCACCCAACGCTCTCGGGCCAAATCCGCAACGACCCTGCTTACTCGAGATTCCGCTGACACAGCGACAAGAATCTTCTGTACTTTTTCACCAAGCTTCGTGGCGCGATTGCGAAGCCTTTGGACTCCGAACCGGACCGCCAAGATGCTGCGCGCATATTTTTCCTCAGAAATGCCAAACTTGCTTGCATATTCTCGCTGCAGCTCATCCAACTCCGGAAGTTCACCCTTAGCTGCGCTGTGCGCGCGCCGCCATTCGTCCACGGAGATCGAGTAGTCAGTGACCTCGACTCGGAATTTCGGCGTTTCGATCTGGCCTTGCGAACCCATTTTAAAATCCCAAAAGCTCTGGAGCCGATGAGCGGAATTGAACCGCTGACCCCGTCCTTACCAAGGACGTGCTCTACCAACTGAGCTACATCGGCCCGCCGCGCGCGAAGCGCGCGGAGAAAATCGAAACTCGAAATTCGAAACTCGCCGGAAAAACCTTCCTCTGTACGGGGCGATTTTCGAGTTTCCAATTTCGAGTTTCGAACTGGAGCGGGAGACGGGAATCGAACCCGCGACCAACAGCTTGGAAGGCTGTGACTCTACCATTGAGTTACTCCCGCCCCGAACTTCAGTGACGAGTGACAAGTGACGAGCAAGAAGCCGAGAAGGAGATTGTTTGGCTTGTCACTTGTCACTCGTCACTGTCTTTCTGGTGGACAGGGGAGGGTTCGAACCTCCGTAGACCGCATGGGTCGGCAGATTTACAGTCTGCTGCTTTTGACCACTCAGCCACCTGTCCGTAACTCGTTCCCGCACGCGCTGTCAAGGACAGGCACGCCCTTTCGCTCCGTGTTTGGGTCTCGTTGGTTTGAGCCAAGTAGTTCGAGTCTGCGGTTGGACGCGGGCACACCGCCATTCCCGCGCAAGGCTGAGCACTTTTCAGATTTGATAAAACCCGCTCCCGAAACTTCGACCAGCGCCGCCGGCCATTCTCGCGGCTGTGCGCGCTCGAGCTGGAGCTGGCGAAGGGATTCGAACCCCCGACCCTCTGATTACAAATCAGATGCTCTACCGGCTGAGCTACGCCAGCCACCGAAACCAAATAATTATAGCCAATCGGACTCCGAATTGCAAGGGGCATACAATACATTTTTTCACCGCCCCCCCAACCCCTTGCAGTCCGGGCTGCTCAGGACTTTTTCTCCCTGCCCTTTTTGCTTGATGGCCGTCGCGTCGGAGACCTCCGGGCAGCAGGATGGATGCCCTTTTGCTCTGTCCGCTCGTAAACCAGCCGCTCGCGCGGCGAGGAGGCCATGAGTTGTCCCTCCTGCACCTGCGTATTAAACATCCGGCAAAAGCCGTCCAAGTGGCCAAGGATTTCCTTGCTTTGTTGCTGTCCTGCCAGGGTAGGCACCCCCGACGGGGAAATCACCACGGGAACCAGACCCACTTCCACGAGGCGCTCCGGACTGAACTTTAGCTTCACCAGCACACTTTCCTGGGAGGCGGGACGTTTGGATGCAAAGGCAAAGTTCCCAATGGAATAGAGGACCGGAACGTGCCCGATGAATTCGATGCCCTGGAGGACGTGAGGGTGCATTCCCACGATGACGTCACTCCCCGCTTCCACGGCTGCACGGGCCAGTTGGCGCTGGCGGGGAATGATGAGGTGGTTGCCTTGGCCACCCCAGTGCATCATCAGAACGACGAAGTCCGCCTGGCGGCGTGCCCTCCGGAGGGCCTCGACCAAGTCCGACTCGTCTTTGGCAGAAGCAATCCCCAAGTGAGTTTCCGTGGCGCCGGAGTTGCGCGGGACCACATCCGAGAAGGCCAGGAGCGCCACGCGGCGGCCGTGCTTTTGAAGAATGAAGGGCCGCTCGGCATCGAGCTTGAACCCCGCGCCCACCACGGGGAGTTCGGCTTGGCGAAAGGCCTGCAAGGTGTCGCGCAGGCCGGCGAGGGCGTAATCCATCATATGATTGTTGGCCAGCCCCACCAAGCCGACCCCTGCCTGCTTCAACGCCATCGGAATCTCGGGGTTTCGCGCCTTGAGGATGTAATCGCGTTTCGCCATTACCTCCGACTGACTTTTGAAGGGCGTCACTTGGGTGGAACTCGTGATCGGCTCTTCGAGATTAACGAATACCAAGTCAGTCTGGACAAACTGCGCCCGCATACCGTCGAGGAAGTGGGAGATGTCCTGGGAGCCTTCCCAGGAGGATTCCGGCAGGACATCACCCCCCACGGCGATGACCACACGATCCTCGCTAGCTCGCTCCTGAGGCTGGACGGCTGGGAGCTGTCCTGCGCGCAGGCCAGGAATGGTAACCGTGGCGACGAGAGCCAGCAAAAGCTGGAACCAAAGCGACATCTTGGGCGGCTGGAAAATGATGCGGCTTCCTGAGCTCGATTAGCCGTGCAGGTACTTCGTTGGGTTCACGGGCGTATCGTGAATGAGCACTTCGTAGTGGAGGTGCGGTCCTGTAGTCTTCCCGGTCATGCCCACGGCTCCAATGGCTTGCCCGCGTTTTAGCTCCTGGCCGACCACTACGAAAATCCTGCTCAGGTGCCCATACTTGGTAGTTAACCCATAGCCGTGGTCGATCAGGATTTCGTTACCATAACCGGATTCGGGACCGGCTTCCAGAACAATTCCGTCGGCCGTGGCCTCGACCTTGGTGCCGAAGGGAACAGAGATATCGACGCCAGCGTGAAATGCGCCCTCGCCACTGAAAGGATCCATTCGTTGCCCGAAACCTGCAGTAATTTGCCCACGCACAGGCCAGAGTGACGGCACGGTGGTTCGATCTATTTGGGGATTCGAGAACATACCGCGCCCCGAGACACTCCCGTCCGGTTCCAGGGAAGCCCTGCGGATCAGGTTAAACGCATATAATGAGGCTCGGAAACTGGAGTCCACGGTCGCATTGGTCTGGGTCGCGAGAGCAAGCACAGCCTCGGGGAAGCGTGGCCGTCGGGCGTCTCCAAACCCGTAGGTCAGCGCTACTTCCGCAGCCAGCGACTGCAATGAGTCCAGCTTGGCATTGGTACTGGTCACAGTGCTTTCCAACGTCCGGTATTGCGTCTTTAGCGCTTCGCGCTCACTTCGAACACTGTTGTAATTTGAAACCTTCAGAAGCATTCTGGCATAGCTGTTGGCCAATGCTGCTACGGTCATGATTCCAACCACGCTCAAAGCCAAAACGAGATGGATGATGTAAAATGGCATTTGAATCTTGTGCAGCCTCCCATGGGCGCCAGGAAAAAAAAGAAAGGCATAAAACTTCTTTTCCATTTATAAGTTCTCCCGTCGAGAGATTATTTCTTGCTATGAATCCCCTGTCGGCGAACCGCTAGGGGCGTCGGGAACAGACCTTAAGAAAATCTTATTTAGGCATATCGGCAAGAATCCTAGTGAAGATGAGAGCGCATGTCAAGCGTCAAATACAGCAAAACGAGTAGACACCCCTACAACAAAGGCATGAGGTCAATATGTCCAGTTTCTCGAAGGGGAGTAAAATGACTTCATTTAAGTCTGACTGGACTAACATTATCCGCATCTGCTTCCTTCGCGCAATCCTGTAACCTGTGCAAGGTGCCCTTGAAGTTTCCTTGTGCAACAACCAGATTCCGACTGTGCCCGAAAAGCGGTATTCTATCCCCTGACTTCTCACCGCCCGGATGTCAAGGCCGGTGCGCTTGGCTCGCAATTGTCTTATGGGTGAAGACTTGTTTCGGACTGAAAACGAATTCGTACAGTGGCTCCGGGCACTGGCGGCCCCCGCACACGGGCATGAAGGGGTGCGGCCGCTAAGGGTTGAAAAAGGGGTGAAACTCGGTATTGGCGACGATGCCGCACTGGTGGCGGTCAACAGTAGGCA
>JBAVYG010000185.1:0-11888 GCA_049698675.1 Terriglobia bacterium | reverse complement strand
TCTCACTCATGTGAACTCCCGCAGGCGAATTTGCGGCGAGTAGTGATTCTTTGCCGGTCTTTCAGTTTTGGTCTAATATACCACCGTATACTGACGGACCATTGCGTGTACGCGAGGCCTCGTCATCACTTAAAACGAAATAGGATCAAATTCCTCCCTGGGCAGGAGGTTTGCCATGTCTTCTGAGGGTTCTCGACAAATTCCGCCTATTGGCGAAGATGAGGAAAAATTGACGGACTTCTCGCGCCGAAAAGCTAGACGATGGTTGCGGTGGGCGAAGACATTGAAAAGGGTTTCCTACGCAGCCGCCCTTGCCGGCGCAATCGTAAATCCGGTCGTACTGTGGATTTTCAAGCAGGGTATTTTACTCTTATCGTTATTTACGGGGTGGTTTGATAAACCAATTCCAGAACGTCCGCTGGTTCTGGCGGTGCCTGGCTTTGTGCAATCAGTGCTCGATTGGGAATTTGGTTGGGGCGTAGGTACTTACCTCTTTGCGGCTGCAATCGTAGGCGGAGGAATCATGCCGCTCGTCGACCACTTCAAGGAAGGCGAAAAGAGACGTGAGCCCATTCGCGACGCGGGCCTAGTGCCCAGATATGAACCATTCACAGATGGTAGGCCAACGGACAAAGAATTACTCATAATGTATTTGTCAAGGATGAAGGATAACGGGGAAAAGAACCAAGAAAAGGAAAACCTCGAAGTGGCCGGATTCGGCGTACCAGGCGTGCCCGTTTACTTCGTAATCCCTCCACATGAGGGCTTCAACGTGCTCCTTGAGTCTGTGCCTGACCCGTCTAATGGCGACGCGTTTGATGACACAGGGCTCTCTCTAGAAGCGGCCAAGCTCGGATTGGACTGGCTGGGGTTTTCGGAATGGTGGTCGCACACTATAGGGGCGCAGTGGTTTGATAGGGTAAATGAGCTGTGCGTCAGATGCACCGAGCGCCCTGAGTTGAAGAACAACATATGCCGGGTACATGTCACAGATTGCTCTTATGAAAAATACTTGGTCACAGAACGTGCAGTTAATCTGTCTGCAGACACAAGACTTCCGGACATGAGGCGCCTGTTCGAGGGGAAGCGGTGGGATTGCAACGAAGTGGACTTGCTCGACTTTGCGGAAGCTCGCGAACGATTTTCAATGCTCATAAGTGTGGCAGCCCTTGTGACTACGAAGGACAATTTCTTGGTTCTCCAGAGACGGTCTAATCGGGTTGCACAAGGCTTGGGGGTAATCACTACAACGTGCAACGGGTTTGCTAATTGGGAAAAAGACCACGCGCGAAATTCGCGACCTGAATATAGGAGGGCCACATCCAATTTGCGGGAGGCCGCGCTTCGAGAACTCTATGAGGAAACGGCGATTCCGAAATGCAAACTCAAGACCACCGACAACGCTTTCATTGGGGCAGCGTTCAACCTCCTGCACGGGAGAGATCTAAACTTCTACGTCCATTTTGAAACAAGTCTTTGCCACAGCGGGGTTGCGGAACGCCGAAAACACGCAACCAGTCGCTGGGAAGTGGCAAGCCTCATATTTGTACCTTTGTCGAAAATCGCCGAGGACGGGCTGTCATTGCTGGAACCGTTCGACCGCTTGCTGCCCGAGTGTGCCCGTCACCTGCGCGGTGCAATTTACGCGTTGGCAAATTCAGGGCGGCTGAAGCGCATTCAGGAAAACTCTGTCTAGCAGCCCCCTGCTAACCATAATGCGGTGTAAGGCCCTGGCCGCCTGGTGGTTTCTGGTGACGCGGGGGCTTTCAATTGGCCATGCAGGTTATCGTGACCATCGCGCTTCTGCCTGCAACGCTGTTCGTGATTTTGTCCAAGCAGTATGCCGCGAAAGATAAGCATTGGGCCTATGCGACAGTCGGCCTGATTATAGGGTTCTGGTTGAAACCATGACCAGCGCTTCCGGCTCTAATTGCCGGGGTGCGGGCCGCATTGCGCTTCGTTGAGTTCTTCACCGTCAATATCCGCAACAGAAACACGCGGGCAGCGGGCAGCCAAGGTCAGTGCAGTCTTGACCGTGGGATTTTCTAATGCCCGATACCGTTACGGCAACCGCATGTAGCCAACCTGAATGGGGGACCCCGCTATCGTCGCCTTCTGCCAAGCAAAACTGTTGTCATTCGACGACCGCCCAACTTCCATCTGCTTCGCCGATCCCTTGCGCACGGGATTCAGGTGCAGGTGTTCCAGTTGGTCATCGAAGGAAAAGCCCACGGTCACGAGTGGTCGCCGCGGTGACACCGTGGTTACCCGCTGGAAGTAACGCCCGGTTATGCAGAGGAAAAGGCTATGGACAGGCGAGTATACGCGGAGGTGAACTGTGTGCTCAGTTCTTCGCGGACGATCCTATCGTGACGAGACCAGAAACTCGCGTGCTCCTCTCCTGCTCGACCAAAGGAGATCCAGGGCAACCGCGCTCCTTTATGTCGCCTGAGAATATGCCGCGAGACCACCATTTGAGCTTATCTACGCTCAGGCTCATGGTCCCATCCCTGTTCAGCTTCCCTACGGTATTTGTATCAGCATCCAACACCAAAAGACACTTACTTATCCGTCCGTCAGCTCTGATCACGAACGAGTTAAGAGTTGAGGCTGCGCAGGTGCCTTCATGCCAGGATTCGTTTCCATGTACGCTCAACCCGTGCGTGCGCGCGTCGTGTATCAATCCATGCACTACATCTGTCACGTCAGGTGGAATGGTGGGTAGCGTGGCACAATTCGGGCCTATCCCATTTGCTAAACGTCTGATGTAAACCTCAAACCTTGTGTCCCTGCCAAACGCGCTGGCCAGCCTGTCAAGGAGTCTCTGAATGCTTTCGATATTCTTCCTGTTGACATGGAGCCGAATTAGCATCTTGAAGCTCGCGTCAGTGTCTCGGGCTTCCACTAGATTTTTCCAGATCGTATCGAAAGTTGGTACACCATTCAGGGCGAGCCTGAGTGCATTATGCTCTGCTGTGTCGCCGTCAAGGGTCACTTGGTACTCGCGAACTCCCAATTGAGCAAGCGTCCGAAGTCTGTCTGGTGTCAATAAATAGCCGTTAGTCGACATTCCAGATTTCAAAGTTGGGCCACCATTCACATTTATGTACTCCGCTATGAAAGCCATCAGCCCGACTATTGTCGAGTATGCAAGTAGTGGCTCTCCGCCGAACCAACTGATTATCAACTGTTTCAAGTCACGCTTTCTGCTGATAAGGAGACTTTGGATTCCCTCCACCGTTTCACGCTTCATGGCTCCGACCAGGAACGTCTGGTTGCAGTATACGCAGCGGAAGTTACATTTCTCCGTGGGTAAAATAGCGAGGTGAAGGATCTCTGAGGTTGTGAAGTAGTCGCGCGTGAGAGGAGTCATAGCTTATAAACTTCGGTATTTCCGCCGCTTAGCCAGGCCGCTCACGAATTCAGTATTCATACTTGCGGAGGCAGGTGCCAAGCTAGCATGCATTTGGACTGCAGTTTTCTTTCATATAACCCATACCCAAAAAGACGTCAGCGACGCGATCGGAGATGCCAGCGGGTTGCTGACGCTCTAAGGGGACCTTCTCTTCGTTCAAGAAAACTCTCCCGTTTTGGTCAAACGATAATGGGAACGTGACTTCTTGTGTTCGCGGATGATTCAAAGGCTGCTTTTCCATATTTCCTCCCAACTTCTAGCTCAAAGAATACTTTGAGTGCCCCACCCTGCGCAAGCCCGCTTCCATGACTGAGAACAATGTCGCGCCGCGGCCGGCCTCCCGGAAGTCGCAGAAGCCGGTCGCCTGCGGACGCTTGGCTCACGCCCAGCGGGTCAGTATCCTCTGTTGCGTTCTTCCGATTCCCGGCGGGCTCGATCATCTTGGTCGCGCCGTTCGCGTTCCTCGCGTTCGCGAATGCTTCGGTCGCTTAGTCCGTGATCGAAGTAGCTCGTGTAGCTGTTGGGGTCGCGGATTCCAGTACGCCGTTCGTGATCGGCGACGTCGTCTTGGTGAACCGGTTTCCCGAATATCCAACGGAACATGTTGACTTGCCTCCTTTGGGGGCGACTTTTCATGTACTCCTCGCCTAGAATGATGATGGATCTAGAAATAAATTGCAATAGGGGACCGATTACTATACCCTAATTGATAGTATGATGATGGAGGTGTCTGTCATGCCTAACGTTTCGCTTGACCTGCCTAGGCCAGGTGCTCTAAACCGGGCTCGCCGCAAGATCTCGCTCACTCAAGTGGACTTGGCGAACAAAGTGGGATTCGCGCAGGGTACTGTATCGAACTTTTTCCGGGGGAAACCAGTTCGGAGCGAATCTGCTGAAAAGATCCTCGAGGTACTTTTTGCCGAAACAAAAAAAGCTCCGCTTCGTAATAGCGAGATGGAGACAGTCCTCAACGTCATTTCTTTGGCGCAAGACTACCTTCGCGGCGAAATAAGCGATGACCGCCGCATTGGCGGCCCGAGGGACTCGTCCTGGGAGGCAAGTGACCTGTTCGTAATCTTAATGGCCCTCACCGACGCGCCCCGGCTGAACCTAACTAAGTCGTTTGACTACCGGAATGTGGAACACTTCAAGGCACATGTCAGGTGCGTCGCAAAGGGGGTGCAGTACCGGTGGGTCGCGTACCACTCCGATGCGTTAAGGATGGAATGGGACGAATACCTCAAGGAAGTCGAGATATTGCTTAAAGAGGAGGTTCGGAAATTACTTGAAGAGCAGGTCCATCTTGAACCGGAAACGCAGCGAAAGAGGAGGCTGCTTGCCGAGAGGATCAGAGAGCGCACAAAAAACCTAAAGAAACAGTTGCAGTGTCACATCTTCCGGGGCGATCCAGAGGTACTAGGCGGGTCGATACCTTTTAGGATTACTGTCTTTGGCGGCGATGTTTGCCTCTGCAGTGAAGAGCGGGCTCCGCACACATACCGGCACGGATCGCAATATTTCGTGCTACGTCCCCCAGAACTCGGCGGCTTGAAAAATGCCCTGGGGGCTCTATTTGATGTGTGCCCGTCCATTGATGGAGCTCAAGGCACTAGTTCTGAGGCGTTGGCTCGTAAATACCATAACATGGTTCGGTCCGCGTTTCTCCAAACACTGGTCGGTAAGATTGGCTAGGATCTCCTTCGCGGTTTCTTGCCCTCAGTTCCAAATATTCGATGTGGGCGCTATTGGATACAGAACACGAACAACGCCGGTTTTAAGGCAGGGTGTCGATAGGGAGGTATATTTTTGCGGGCGTCGCAATGAAATAACCCGCAGCCGTGCGAGTTTGTTCATGCCAGCCCACCTGGAAGGTAGTTCCGATTCTGCCGCCCGGGATTCAGCCGCGGTTCTGACTGCCGCTTCTCGCATGCTACGGAGAGACAAGGGCGAGAGGCAAATTTTGCTCTTGTAGGCAACGAAGTCAGCCTTCCACACCACCCAAAAGGGATTGTGCCCGAAAAACGCCCTTCTACGCCTGAATCCCGCCAGCCGCGATGCACCGCGCCAGTTGACGGCTAAGCAACGAGATCATTCGATCTTGAGAACGCTCGAAGGAAGCATGATTCTCAGAACTTTTTTCAGGCGGTTAAATTGGGTTTCGCCGGCCTGAAATCGAATCTGGACCGTTTCCGGTGGCTGACACATAATCTCCAAGCGGAAGAGGCCTCTCTCAAGCTCTGCTCTTCTTATTCTGAAATGCCCAGAAAGCCTCCGTAGATGGCTTTCAACATAGAGCCGCCCATGATCGGGTGATTCGAATTGCCGCTGGACGAGAAAGTAACTGTCATCACTCTCTTCGTCGTCGGCAAACGAAACCTGGAAATACTCACCGCCAGACTCAGCTACCGAAACGTGATTGAAGAATAAGTCCGTCATCCTGCTTTCCCAAAAGGTATTGTAGTATCCTCCCGAGAGAAATGACTGCCCAAAATGAACCGCAATGCCCGAGACGCCAATTCCCAAGCGCCGTCGCCTTGCGAGGATCGAATCTCCTGCTGCTAAGTCTCCGAATACGCGACGATCCATGAGCTGAGCGACATCGCTCTACCCTACGGCGTTGATCGCGGGTAATCGCCACGGCTTCAGCCTCGCGACCACGTATTCGGAACCCTTGACGCTACCAGGTCCTAGGTGTAGGTTCGTGTCCGGAGCAAACTCTGTCAGGGAAATAGGAGAATTGCATCCATGGGACATCTTGTAGGGAAGGACCTCTACCGTCAGGTCGGGTGCAAGGTGGACGGCCTGACCGCCAGGGCGCCCTGGAACGAGACGCTGCGCCGGATCGTCAAGGAGCTGTTCTCCGAAGAAGAAGCCGAGGTCTTCGTGAGGATGCCATACTCGTTGTCGCCGTTCGCTCACGTGGCCAAGGTGACGGGCATGGAGGAGACGAAACTGCGGACGCTCCTCGACGGTATGGGTGACAAGGGGCTAGTCACCGACTTCTGGCTCGGTGACGGCTACTGGTATATGCCGAGCCCGCTGTTCATCGGCCTTTTTGAGTTCACGATGATGCGAACCGGCGAGGGGGTGGACTCACGCTTGCTGGGGACATTGTTCAACCAGTACCTTGAGGACGGCGCCGCCTTTACCGCCAACACCCAAGGTGGCAAGCGGGTGTTCGTTGAACGGGTTCTGCCGCACCAGGAAGCGCTCGGCGAGCACGTGGAGATCCTCGACTACGAAAAAGCCTCCGCGATTGTCGACCGCTCGCAGCGGTTCGCCCTCGGGATCTGCTCGTGCCGGCACGAGAAACAGCACGCCGGAGCGCGAGGCTGCCGCACTCCCCTCGAGGTGTGCTCGACCTTCGGGATCGCCGCCGATTATATGATCCGCCACAAACTTGCGCGCGAGGTCTCGAAGTCCGAAATGCGCGACAACTTTGCCCGCTCACGGGAACTTGGGCTTGTGTTCTGCGCGGACAACGTGCAACAGGGTGTAATGTTCGTCTGCCAATGCTGCGGTTGCTGCTGCAATGCCCTTCGAGCCATCAGCCGTTTTGGCTGCACGAACTTCGTCACCACCTCATCGTTCATCGCCGACTCGGACCCGGCCACCTGTTCAGGGTGCGGAAAATGCGCCAAGGCGTGTCCGATCGAGGCGATCAGGATGGTCGCTGATGGTGACGGCGTAAAGCCGACGGCGAAGAAGCCGCGCATTGACCTTGATGTATGCCTGGGTTGCGGCGTGTGTGCGCTCAAGTGCGACTTCCGTGCGATGCGGCTCGTAAACAGACCGCAGCGCGTGCTCCACCCGGAGACCACGTTCCAGCGCGTCATTCTCCAGTGTCTGGAACGCGGCACGCTGCAAAACCAGCTCTTCGACAACCCCTCGAGCCGGACGCAGGGTGCGGTGCGGGCGATCATCGGCGCCTTCCTGAGCCTGCCCGTGGTCAAGAGGGCGCTTATGAGTGACGCCTTCCGTTCGCGCTTCCTGGCCGCGATGTCCGCGGGAGTCCGCGCGCAGGGCAGAACCAAGCTGCTCAGGTTCTGAGCCAACGAACCCCAGTAGGCTTTTGCTGCGAGGCGAAGTCTTGACGTGCTGACCGGTGTACTCGGATCTCAAATCTCCGTGCTACGATTCCGGCGCTCGTAATCGAGATGGCTGGCCTACGGTCCGGTTGATAAGCAGCCTTGTATCCGGCAACTGTTGATGGGGTAAACACGACATAACACTGGCCGAAGGCCAATCCAATTTGGCGTAATTTCAGCAACCTGGAAACTTAACCCGTGCTGTCACGAAACGGGTTCCAAAGAAACAGATCCTCCCTGGTCGCCTAGTGGCGACTAATGTGCTCGCGCCTGCGTCCTCCGCCAGTGTAGAAGGGCAAGTCGCCACTACGCCGTCAGGGAGGACCTATTGGGCGATTGGCTGTGGAAAGGGCTGTGCTCGCCAGCTATAACGCACCCGAAGAACAGACATGTCACTATCCAGGATGCCGACTTTTCAGGCCCAATCCGTTCTGTGTCCATTCAGCACCCGTGATGCGCATAGGAGCCCCAGGGGAAAACTTGCCCTGCTGCCGGGACCACTTCCCGGTTGATCCAGCACGGTGTGGTGTTGCTGCAGACAGCACCCTTGGGAACTGTTCCGCTACTTGAACTGTCCCGGATAATCCTGTGCGTTGACTTACCGGAACACGCGGCGTATGCTGACGCCATTGGAAGTTCGCCTCATCTTGCTGTGAGGTAATCGCCTGATGATTGGCCAGACGGTTTCCCACTACCGCATCGTTGAGAAGCTCGGTGGCGGGGGCATGGGCGTGGTCTATAAGGCCGAAGACACCAAGCTTGGGCGCACCGTGGCGCTCAAGGTATTGCCTCCGGAGCGAGTGGCTGATCCCAACCGCAAACGGCGCTTCATTCAGGAGGCCCGGGCGGCTTCGGCGCTGAATCATCCCAACATCATCACAATCTACGACATCGATGAGGCCGAGGGCGTCCACTACATTGCCATGGAGTACGTGCAGGGCAAGACGCTCGACCGCCTGATTGCGCGGCACGGGCAGAGGGTGAACGAGGCGCTGAAGTACGCGGTGCAGATGGCTACGGCACTCGCCAAAGCCCACTCCGCTGGCATCGTGCATCGCGATTTGAAGCCCACCAACGTAATGGTGACCGACGATGGTTTGGTCAAGGTCTTGGACTTCGGCCTGGCCAAGCTCACGGAAGCCGCGCCGACGGGCGCCGCGGAGACGGCAGTGACAGCGGGGCCGGTGACGGAGGAAGGGACGATTGTGGGCACGGTGGGCTACATGTCGCCCGAGCAGGCAGAGGGCAGAACGGTCGACCAGCGGTCGGATATCTTTTCGTTCGGATCAGTGCTGTACGAGATGATCACGGGTCAGCGGGCGTTCCAGGGTGACACAAAAATTTCCATGATATCAGCCATCCTGAACAAGGACCCCGCCCCGCTTAGTGCCGAAATTCCACATGACCTGGAGAGAATCATCGCCCGTTGCCTGCGCAAAGACCCAGCGCGGCGCTTTCAGACAATGGCGGATCTGAAAGTCGCACTGCAGGATTTGAAAGAAGAATCGGACAGCGGCAGGCTGGAGGTCTCATCCGTAGCCCCAAAGCGCAAGCGGGTGCTGTGGCCGATTGCCGCCGCAGGCGCACTTGTGTGTGTAGTAGCTTACTTCTTTTTTCTTCGACAAATTGGGAAACAGCGTCTCCCTGCGCCTGCCGTCTTGCCCCTGACCGACTTTGCGGGCTATGCGCGTTACCCGAGTCTTTCTCCGAATGGAAAGCAGGTTGCATTTTCCTGGGATGACGGAAAGGGAGAGAATGAAGACGTCTACGTCAAGCGGACAGATTCCGAAACAGCGCTTCGACTCACCACCGATCCGGCACCCGATATTTCCCCGGCCTGGTCGCCTGATGAGTCGCAGATTGCTTTCATCCGCGAGTTGAAAGACCATGATACAATTTTTCTAATATCGCCGCTGGGAGGAGCCGAACGGAAGCTGGCCGATCTGCATCCTGTCAGCAGTCCAGCCGTCTCGACTTGGGTATGCCAACCTTCTGTCTCCTGGTCTCCCGATGGAAAATGGCTGGCCTTTATCGAAGAGGACCCCATATCGGAAAATGGAATCTTTCTGATTCCCTCCGTGGGTGGGGGAAAGAAAAAACTGATCTCCAGCCCCGTGACGAAGTTATGGTATGCAAACACGGCTTTCTCTCCCGACGGCCGGTCTTTAGCTTATATAGGCTGCAAAGGAGAACCCTCCTGCGACTTGTATATACAGGATCTCGGGAAGGATTACTCGCTTCACGGCCCGGCGCTGCAGATAACAAAACAAGGGACAGTCATTTTTGGATTTGCGTGGACCGGGGATGGGCATTCGATTTTATACGCTGCGTCTCCAGAAACCACCGGCACTTTTCGGATGTGGCGAGTGGCGGCCGCCGGGGATGAAACCCCGGAACTACTGTCGTGGGCGGGAGACGGAGTAGCCTAGCCAGCTGTATCCAGGGATGGAACCAGGCTCGCGTATGCGCGGTACACCAGTGGGAGTTGGGGCATCTGGAAATTTCAGGAAGGCGCTCCACCGGCCAAGTGGTCTTCCTCCACGCGTCCGGATATGGACCCGCAGCTTTCGCCTGATGGGAAGCGGGTAGCATTTTCGGCCAATCGCACCGGCAAGGGTGGCGAACTCTGGGCCGCGAACCAGGACGGAACGAACCCTAATCGATTGACGGAAGGAATCGGCAGAAGCGTGGGGGGGCCACGCTGGTCGCCGGATGGCCGTTGGATCGTCTATAACGCGACACGGGAAGATGGACGCTGGAAGATATTCCAGATCGACGCTGCAGGAGGCCAGCCTTTAATCCTCACTGACAGCCCGGCGGACGAAAACCTCCCCAGCTACTCGCGAGACGGAAAATGGATTTATTTTTGTTCGAACCGCACCGGAAGGTTTGAAATATATCGCATGCCGGCAGCTGGCGGTGAAGTTCGGCAACTCACCAATGATGGTGGGTACGAAGCTCTCGAATCCTGGGATGGCCGGACTCTTTACTATACAAAGGGTTGGTATACAGGGATTTACTCCTGCCCGGTTGCGGGCGGCACGGAAAAGCCGGTCCTCGAATCTATCGCTCTCGCGGTGGGATCCTTTATTGTGGTTAAGAACGGCATCTATTATGTCTGCAAAACCGGCGTCCGCCGCACCGGCCCGTTGGAATTTCGATTCCTGGATTTCTCTACTGCAAAGAGCAGGGTTCTTGTGAAATTCAATGCTAAGTCGGGGCAGGGCCTGACCGTATCACCCGATGGGAAAACAATTCTGTACACCGTCGATACGGGCGGGAACAGCAACCTGATGCTGGTGGAAAATTTCCGCTGATCTCCAAGGTCATCTCGCATTGTTAGGGGCGCGCCCGAAGGGCACGTTGGAGCGCGGCAGCTTGCTCTGCTCCTCACACAAATCTGGGAATCGAGGGCAGAGAGGCCTAGGCGATATAAAACAGAATTATCGGAATCAGAACATGGCATCATGCCAGAGGATTACGCAAAAGTGGAGCTTGAACTTCCTATCATTATCGGATAAGTAATTCATTTTCACCCAACTCCCCAGAAACGGGGTTCTGGGAAGTCGTCGGGGGGCAGCCCACCCCGCATCACTTGAACGCGCAACGGCCCGCCTGAAGGAGCGCGCCCCACGCTTGAGGTCACGGTTCGGAAGGCCGTGGGAGCTGGAGCGGTACATTGGGAACGAGAAACGCCCATCCACACCTGAATCCAGCCCAACCTCTGACCCAGTCGATGGGAAGGCGATTTCTCAGGCCGAATACCCAAATCCAAGCGGAACTCCTTTGTTCAGGGTCGGCTTTCGTATTTCAGGCCGTCTTCCGTGGGCACAAACTCGATTCTTTCCGGCGAGACTGCGCTACCGTCGAGATATATGTTGCCAGACTCGATACCTACAACGAGTCCGATATCCGCGGGCACTAGGTGTATCTTCTTCAGGTCCCTTTTGAGATAGGTGATCGTCTCAACGATCGGGCTGTAGCTATTGAACCCTGGGAGTGATCGCCCGCACACGTTCGCGATCTGTTCCTTAGTGGCGTGCTCCAACCCCCATTCGGAGACCAGGACCAACAGGTGCCCCTTGTAAGCACACCTGCATAGTTGACCATCCATGTCGATGAGGATCTCCCTCAATCCGGGTAGATACAAGTGCTTGCCCGATCCGTGCTTGGACTGCGATGAGCCGATGTGGAGAACGGCGACTGCGGGCGAAACCCAGGATAAACCAAGCCCAACACGCTCTTGGGATCACCAGAGTTCAGGTCATCGCGCACGACTTCCATGCGGCAGGTGTTTTTCCTCGGCAGCGCCTCGTCCGTCTGAATCGGCACGAGTTTTACACGCCAGTCCAGCCCGCTCGCGCTGATAGCTTCCTCAGTAGTAG
>JBAVYG010000184.1:0-4084 GCA_049698675.1 Terriglobia bacterium | reverse complement strand
AGAAGAGACAGCCTTTTTCAATTCTTTAATGAGAAATGCGGGCTAGCCCTCCGCTCTTCCCCACCTACCACCTACGACATGCCACCCACCAGACACTAACTACCTTTCTTTTCAACAATATTCCCGTTTTTAAGGGCTAAGTGCCTTTGTTTTCATAGACATTCCCGCTTTTCCCCCGAGTTTTCCACAGCGGTCCCTTGTTTTCATAGACATTCCCGCATTGCTCGTTCACTTTTTGAAGTTGCTTCGGCTATCATGGCAGAGGCTGGCAGTGACATAGTGTCGCTTCGAAGAGAAGGGTGGGGCGGTCGTCCCTGAGGTGGCTACGGTAATGGAAGAACAGCCGGACATCATGCTCTAGGCTATCATATTAAGCATAGGCCGTCAAGACTTCTTTTCGGCCCTTGTCGCCCCCGAACCGCAGACGTTGGGAAGCAGGTGTGCGCTACGGTTGCTCTCGTGGCAGGCGTCAAAGAGACTCAAGGATCGCCTGGCGTTCCACACTCTTATGTTTCGCCACGGCGCGGAGGACGGCATTCAGCGTTCCGATGCGAAGGTTCTTGTGGGCAGGCACAACGAGTCGTTGGTGAGAAGGTTCTTGAGTCTCCGGCACGAGGTGGCTGCCTTCTTGATGGATGATGCGATAGCCCCAATTGCGGCAAAGAGCCTGGACAAGGTCGTGCCCGCTCAAGTCGCGTGGGATCTTCATGAGTTGGCGAGAACTTCGTCCCGGACCAAATGGAGGCGGATCACCGCAGGCTGTTTCGGGTGGTCAAAGTAATAGGCCGCCACGGCTTCCTTCACGTTGCGGCGCAGGTCTTCCCAATTGTCAGCCTGTGTAAAAATGCCCTCCGTCAGGCATTCAGCGACGAAGCCGCCATCGGATTCCTGACTCACTTCGAAGACAATCTCGTTCATAGATGCAGCTTATTCCATCCTTGCCAGAGAAACAAGGCCCCGGCGGGTGACCCGGCGCATCCCCAATTCGTAAATTGGGGAGCACTGTTCCGTTCTAGTCCGTTAGATTGAAGTTGCTTAGCCATAATCGGCGGAGCAACACAACAGTGCGCAGAGAAATTACGACTCTTTCGGGAGAAAAGAAAGTGATTTTGCGCGAGCCATCGAGGACGGTGTCCCGCCTTGTGGGATCGGAGGGTTGAGCGTATCCGTGCAGTTCCTGCGGTACCGAGGATTTCGCGAGCGGGCGTAGCGTAGACCTCCGCCTTTGAGGTCTGCAGCTCGACTGGTCATCCCGCGCAAAGTGCAGTATTCTAGCGGTGTGCCGTCGCGCCTTGCGGGATCGCCCGTTTCTTTCCGACCGGTTCTTCTTCGTCGAGGTGCGGCTACCCAAGCGGCGCAGATTTCCACTCCCCGGCAACGGTCCAGAGTGAACGAGTATTCCGGCATGAGCGCGGCGCAACCCATGCGCCGCTGCGGGTTAACGATTGCCAGTTTGCCCTTGGATTCGAGAGTGCGGGTCTGAGGAAGAACCGCAGACCTCAAGGACGGGGGCCTGCGCTATGCTTGCTTCTCGCGAGCGCGGACACAGATCAAGGGACGCTCTGCGCCACCGGCTTAACTGCGGTAGGGGATTGAGGAAACAAAGTTAACCAAGCGGGCCGCTTCTGGTATTATTGGAGCAGGCAAATGCCGCCGGACGGGTTGCTTCTCATTGTTCGAAGGTCCGAGCGGCAGGCCGAATCTGACCCTGATCCCTCGCGTGGCCCATGGGTATCCCGCTTTTCCTCCGAGAGAATATCAACCCCAGTTTATGCACGGATGACATCGGCAGCTCTTTCCAGAACTTCGTTCATGGGCTACTGGAACCCGAATTCCCCGGTTTAGTCCGATTCCCTGCGGGTGGGAAGGACGGATGCATCGATCTTGTTCAAGATTTGGCCGGGGATCGTCTGGTCATCGAGTGCAAACACATTGGAAACGGCGGGTTTGCCGAAGCGCGGAAGCGCTGGCGGGAGGTGGCAGATAAACTCGAAACACACTTAGCGGATCCCAAGGGGCCGAGGAAGGGCCAAGCGCAGTACCGCCCATGGTACAGGACTGACCTGCCGATTCAGCGCTTCCGGTTTTGTATTAGCTGCTCGATCGTCAACACTGACCAACGCGATCAGTTAAATCGTGACATACGCCAAACCTTCTCCGGGCTCGTCTCGCGTCACTCGCACCTCGCCCACCTTGCGAACCTTTCAACGACTCTCCTCGACTGGGGCGACCTGGAAACCCGCCTTCGCAAGAATCCGCACCTGCTCTTCCGCTGGTTTCCAGCCACTCGCCCATTTGGATTGGTGCCACTGGACGAATCCGCCGAAGCGGGCACGCTCCGCTCCTATCTCTCGAGCGCAAAGCTGCCTTACTACTCGCGCGGTCAGCACTTGGCTGCCGTGCCTGCGCCCGCTGGCGTAGATATTCCAAGGGAAGATGCGCTGCTTGATCGCCTAGAGGGTGGCGAGTTTACGGGCCTGGTGGTGACGGGGGCCGGTGGTGTGGGAAAGACGCGTTTGAGCCTGGAAATTGGCCGCCGCGCCCAGGAGAGGCGATGGACTGTGCTTCGCGTCCGCAGCCGGCTCCAGAAAGACAGCCTGCATGCTTTGGGCGAGAGACTCACCCCTGCCGCGCGCGTCCTCCTGGTCATCGACTACATCGAGACCCAGCGAGATTTCGTGGAGCTCGTTGAAATCCTGAATGACCTGAACGATACGTTTCACTTCAACGTCCGGTACCTTGCAAACTGTCGAACCAGTTACTACCAGGCCGTCGCCGTCACCTCGCGTCACCGGCAGGTTGATATTTCCCCTCACGGACTCGGGCGAGCGGAAGATTGGTTTGAGGGTTACCGAAGCGGAACCGTCCGCCATATTCTTGGGCAGAGTGGCCTCGAAGTCTCTGAGAAGCATCTCGCCGTCTGCCGCGACATACCTGTGCTGGCAGTGTTGCTCACCTACCTCCACGCCACTGGCCGAGGGGACGAACTCGAAGGCCTCCTGGAGGAGGAAGACTTCGCGAAATGGGTGGCGAAGCGGGTTCAACTGAGCTTTCCGGGGGCCTCCATCGACCGTAAGTTAGCAACGCTCATGGCCCTCTTCCCGATGCCAGATGCTCTCGTCACGCAAGGCGCCTTGCAGGAATATCGCGCGTTGCTTGATCCGCTGGCGACAGACGGCTGGATCGAGAAGCTTGCCCTTAGTGCCGCCGCGGAGGCTCTGGTTTGGACCACCGCACATGACGTTCTCGCCGACCAGGTCGTGCTCTCGTATCTCCGCACAATTCCACACACGGTCGAGCACTTTGCGGACGAACTGTTGACGTTCGCCACCCGCGCTGGCTGTCTTCGCCCCGCACTCCTCAGCTTGCAGCGCCTCGCCGATCAGCCCGCCGTCAAGGCCGTCGATTGGTCGCCCTTGCTCACCCGGCAGATGGATTCGCATCCTGGCGCTTGGAGGGAAGTCCGGGACCTTGTTGTTCGCATCCCGCTGTTGAGCCCTGCCGAGAAGATTGCGCTTCTGGCGGGCCGGGACGAGATCTGGGGAGATGCCGAGGAGGAAGTGGGCTTCCAGAATGCCATTGGCTGGTTTGCCCGGTGGGCGGTCGAAGAGGGAATCGCAACTTTAGGCCCAGAGCACCGCGCCATTCTCACTTCCTGGGTGGAGAAGGCTGCGCGGCATGTTAGCGGGAGCAATTTCGTTCTGACGTGGGGCGTCCGGTTTGCGCCGGAGTTCGTACACGGGCCAGCTCTGGAATGGATTCTCGGCCGCCCCAAGCTCTTTCAAACCCACTACCTTCTAGTGGCTTGGCTTGAGAAGGGCTTGCCTCCCGATGAAATCAAAGACTCAGTCAAGAGGTGGCTGGAGACGTTCCCTGCGGACGTTCACCTCAGTCACGTGGCTAAAGCGTGGCTCGATGCCAAGGGCGAACTGGAGCTGGTCCGTGAACCCATCCGGGGGTGGCTAGAGGATCATGCCAAGACCCCGGAAGCCAGGTTCGTCTACCCCGCTTGGCTCGACGCCAAGGGCGAACTGGAGCTGGTACGTGAACCCATCCGGGAGTGGCTGAAGGATAATGCCAAGAC
>JBAVYG010000183.1:0-3015 GCA_049698675.1 Terriglobia bacterium | reverse complement strand
CGCCATAGGCGACGGCATCTTCGGCGCTCAGGACGCCAACCCCCCTGGTTCTGTTTATCCAGATGCGGTTCTTGGTGAGCAACTGCTCGTATTCATCGATTTTGGGCGGGAAGTAGTCGCAGAACTTGAGGCAATCCTGTTCGAAGCCATCGTAAAGGTCGTACTGCAATCCTCCGATGCGGAAGGCGTGGGTGGTCAGGCGTGCCCCGCAGTATTTCTCAAAGATTTTCAGGATTTCTTCCCGCTCGCGGAAGGTGTAGAAGACGGGCGTCATGGCGCCTATGTCGAGCGCGTGTGTCCCCAGCCACACCAAGTGGCTGGCGATGCGCTGTAGTTCGGCCAGGATCATTCGCGTGTACTGGGCGCGGGGAGGAATCTCCACTCCCAGCAGCTTCTCGACGGTCTCGACGTAGCCCATGCCGTTGGTGACCGCAGCGACGTAATCCATGCGGTCCGTGTAGGGTGCGAACTGCGCGTAGGTCCTGTTTTCCGCAATTTTCTCCACCCCACGGTGCAGGTAACCGATGACGCATTCCGAGCCCAACACCTTTTCACCATCCAGCTTCAGTTTGACGCGCAAAACTCCATGCGTGGCCGGGTGCTGCGGCCCCATATTGAGGAGCAATTCGTTCGCATCGAGAAAAGTAGTCTCGGGCATCGGTTACTGTCCGCTCTCGATTCCCAGGTTTGATTTCACCCAGGCATCATCCTGGCGCAGGATGTCGTGGTCTTTGCGCAGAGGATGGCCGGTCCACCCGTCAGGAAGAAGGATGCGCTTCAAATCCGGATGGCCGTCGTAAACCACTCCGAACATGTCGTAGACTTCGCGCTCCAGCCAGTTGGCTGTGGGCCAAATGCTTACCACTGAAGGAACCGTTTCGCCCTCACCGACCGTAACCTTCAGTCGCAATCGGTCATTACGCTTGAAGGAGTAGAGGTGGTAGACGATTTCAAACCGCTTCTCCCGTTTGGGATAATCCACCGCCGTCTCGTCTGTGAGCAGGGTGTAGTCGCCGCCTTCTTCGCCTTTCAGAAACTGGCAAATAGACAGCAAGAATTCCTTGGCCACGGTAATGCACGGCATCTTTCGGAAAGTGACTGCCTCGCTGATGATGCCTGGAAACCTCTTCTGGAGCACGTCAAGAAGTGGGCTTGACCAGGGCTCTGGTTTTACGGGGGGTTTGGCTGCCGCTGGAGGCTTCGCTGGAGCAGCGGCGGCAGGTTTGGGCGGAGTGGGAGTTCCCGGGGTTCCCGATGGGGGACTACCCGCCGATGACGGAGGTGACTTGGGAGCGGCAGCGGCCTCGGCCTGGACCGGGGGAGTTGCCCCACCAGCTCCCGGTGTGGGCTTTGGTGCCTCGCCTCCATTGGCCGCCTTGGGCGGCGCCTTTTGTTCGTCAGCCATTTCCGTTGATGCCTGCGGGAAAGCCTCTTCTTACGGCCTGCAAAACCTTGAATTCTTGCACATTGCCGATAAGCATGTCAACCGCGAGAAACGGCGGGCACTGTCTGAAATCTGCGTTTACTCCAATTTTCCAATAAAAAGGTAATCCGCTATGAATGCAGGTGAAGACCGATTTGTCGTTACGGGATGTGATAGACTATCCTCCAATCTCGAAGTAGAATCTGGGCCTATCAGGTGTCCCATGAGCAAGCTTAACATCAGACGGGCTGTGGAGAATATTAGGGCAAACACAACGGTTTACACACCCATCGTCGAGGCGGCTATAAATTCCATTCAGGCAATTGAGAGCAAGGGGGAAACGGCAGGGAAAATATCTATTCGGGTGCGAAGGTCATCCCAACTGGAAATTGGCGGGGGCCTTGGCGAAGTCTGTGACTTTGAGATTCAGGATAATGGCATAGGATTTAATTACGACAACCGAGAGGCTTTTGACACGCTTTATACGGACTTCAAAAAAAACGAGGGTGGCAAGGGATTTGGCCGGTTTATTTGCCTGAAATACTTTGAAGACGTACACGTGGACAGCATCTACAATGAAGGGAGCGTATTCAAACGGCGAACGTTTTCGATGGGAAAGGCCAACGACATTATAGACAAGGAAAAGGTAACAGAGTCATCAGAGCAAGAATCTAGGACAATCGTCAAACTCGCGGGCCTAAAAGACCGAAGCTTGATTGACAAGAAATTGGTTACAATCGCCAGAAATCTGGTCGAAAGGCTTCTGCCGTGTCTCTTGGTCAAGCAGCCTTCATGTCCTGAAATCATTTTATCTGAGGCGGATGGAACAGGAAGCATTCGTCTCAATAATTATGTGACTGACGGGGTATCTCCCGAAATCAAGCAAATTACCGCCGCACAAGACTCTTTTACGCTCAAAGGGAAACAGGCCGACGAGGAATTCCGAGTTCAAGTATTCAAACTGTATTTCCCGAGAAACCAGAAGAGTAGGATTAGCCTCGTGGCCCACAAGAGAGAGGTTTCCGGGTCACCAATTCATGACTATGTTCCAGAGTTTGTGGATGACTTTTACGACAAGGCCGCTACTGGAGAGATTGACCGCACACGGAACTATATCATCAAGGCTTATGTCTTCAGTCCGTATCTGGATCGCAACGTATCGCTTGAACGGGGCGGGTTTGAGTTTCAGATGGAGAATGATCTTCTCTACGGAATATCCCAAGTTGACATTGAGAGGCAAGCTGCAAACATCGCCAAAGCGGCCGTAGGGTCCGATGTCAAGGCAAGACAAGAAAAGAAGAAGGAACGAGTTCAGTCATACGTCGATAACGAGGCACCTTGGCATAAGTCTCTGCTTCCCAAAATGGATCTTAGCGCGATGCCCCTTAATCCCTCGTCCGAAGAGATTGAAACTACACTGCAAAAAGAAAAATTCTCTCAGGAGTCGGAGATCAAACGAGATGTCGCAAAATTACTCGCTGTGCGCAATTTGGCTAGCCTGGAGGCTAATGTCCGCGAAATTGTCGGAAAGATTTCAGATACTAGTGAGAATGATCTCGTGCATTACATTGCACTCCGACGCAGCATTTTGG
>JBAVYG010000182.1:0-7412 GCA_049698675.1 Terriglobia bacterium | reverse complement strand
AAGGGTTGCCGGATTCGAGCCTATAGCCCCGTGAAATCATGCAATCTCAAACTTCGCTAATAGCCCTCTGAAGCCTCCAGGAACAGCTTTACTGTGTACGGAACATCTCTCTCCACTAGGCCGAGAGTCCTCTCGACGTCCTCAATTGCGGCCTTCCAGTCTTCTGGAACTCCTGGCGGTCGGGAATTCTTGAAGTGCGGATCATTCAGAAAGTACACATTGACGAGCCAGGCCGAAATCTGCCTCTTCCGCAAGAAGTAGAGAAACGCATAGCGATTGGCAGTCTGGTAATAAGGCTGCCTCCAATTAAAGGACTCCTGGATTCCTAGCCACCTTTTGGTTTCTCCGAGGGCGCTTTCGATCATTTTCACAGATTCCGAGTCTTTAGCCTGACATTCGCTATTCAGTTCCGAAACATGGCTCTTGGCCTCCACTAACACAACGCCGCCCTCCTGACCCGATTCCAGTATTCCTAAAGCATCGCAGGAGGGCCCTCGCTCTGGCCAGAATTCTTGCAAGTCGCGAGCGAACTTATCCAAACGGAGGACACGAAGAAACCCCTCGTCCCGGTATTCAGCGAAGTTCTCCGACGCCAATGGTGACACCCAACGGATTCTGGAGTCCGGTGGCGGCGGTGGAGAAAGCTGGACAAGAATCTTATTCGCGAGCTCCAAGGGTCGCAAGTTCACGTAGGTTTGGATCTGACGCTGGCTGCCGGCATAAGCACGGCCAAACCCGTCCACCCGACCTGGTTTGTCCTTGCTGTTCGTTTCCATCGAACCTCTCATGGGATTTACCTCCGGATAGATCTCAAGCCTTGTCCGTGACACCCGAGCGACCGGTGGCTACGCATCTCTTCGGTCACGCCCATCATGGCGACTGCGGTGCGTGGCCGCCAAGTGGCCAGGCCTCGCGCCGTTAGCCTCCCGAAACAAGCCGCCATAAGAGATTGGTAATTCTATGCGAACTTGTATAGGATTACTAGAAGGAGCGGAGCATGTTGTACCACGACCGAATCGAAATCGATCCCACCGTTTGCAGCGGCAAGCCCGTCATTCGTGGCACCCGCATCCTTGTCACATCGATTCTCAGCCAGCTTGCCGCGGGTGAGTCCTTCGAGGCAGTTCGTAAGGATTCCTCCGGCCTCACCGACGATGACATCAAGGCTGCCATCGAGTTCGCAAGAGAGTCCGTCGAGGCGACGGGACTCAGCGGTCTGCGCGATTGATGCGCCGGCTTTTCATTGAACAGAATGCACGCATTGAATTCGCCGAGGCGTTCCGCCAAGACGGCAACATCTAATCATCAAAGCGTTTCCACGAGGAGAGGCGGTTTTCTTCGATAGCTTTCTTAAGCTGAGGCCACACGCGCTCGTCGTAGCCAGACTCATCCGCCAACCACGTGTCAAGCAGTCTCCGCCGCCGACCCATTGAATTTGGTCGGAATCATTGTACCAGGGGAGCGCGTGCCGGCGATTTCCGGCAAAACGATCACGCTGAGAGATGGTGCAACGATTGTGGAACAGCCCTGCGTCGCTGCGCCAGCCACTGGACTTTGACTACAAGCCAACCTCCAAATACTTCATCGTGCTCGTCAACCAGGGAGAGGGGAGGTCTTGACAAACGCGCGGCCCTAAGGTAGGCTACGCATATGGACCTTGACGAAGAGGCCGTCTGGGGCTGGCGAGGCTACAGCCCGCACCGGCCCTGCGAAGCCAGGGAGGCAGGATTGATCTTCATTAGCGAAGATCCGCGGCTGGCCAGGGCGATGGCAATTGCGGCGACAGAGTGCTTGAGCAAGGCTGCGGCAAATGTTCCAGAGACGCGCAGGAAGTTCACAAAAGATGTTAGTATTAACGGAACGAACCTAAGAAGTCCTTTAGAATCAACAACAGTGCCCAAAAAACGAACCCAAAAGGCGTGCAAAAGGGGCCGAAAAATGTGCCGAGAGTATGCAAGACAGCTCAAACGAAGCGAAAGAGCGACCCCAAAAGGCCAAATTCTAGCGGCGGGGCTGAACAGGCTGCGGAAAAACTCCTCCAAGCTGTCATTCCGAGCGGAGCGAGGAATCTCGCTCTGAGTATTTTCAACGCAGTGCGAGATTCCTCGTCGTCCCGATCAGATCGGGACTCCTCGGAATGACAGGCCAAACGGGTTTTTCCGCAGCCTGTGAAGCCCTGCCCTTCCGATTTCGGAGCCAGACACTGTTCGTAAGGGGTGGTGCAGGTCTACATTCCGAACATTTTGTGGAACTTTTGGGAGCTCGAAACGGAATACCTGATGAAAGCAATGGACGATGGCCGGACTCACTGAGATTCGAGACGAGCAGTTGCTGAGGATGATGCAGCTGGGGGACGAAGACGCCTTTACAATGTTGTATCGGCGCCGCCAGGGAGGCATTTACCGCTTTGTGCTGGAGATGAGTGGCTCCGCGTCTCTCGCTGAGGACGTCACACAGGAAGTGTTCATGGCGCTGATTCGAGACAACCGAGGCTACGACCCCTCGCGCGGTTCGCTGGGCGCATATCTCCTGGGAATGGCGCGCCATCACGCGTTGCGCCTGATCAAGCGCGACCGGACGTATGTCTCGATCTCGCCGACGCAGGACGGGTCGTGGGATAGTGGAGATCTCGCCCCTCTTTCTCCCGATAACCCGCATTCCGAGATGAGCCGCCGGGAATCGATCCATTGGGTGCAACAAGCGATCTTGAGCCTGCCCGAGCACTACCGCGAAGCTGTGGTGGTGTGCGACTTGAATGAAATGAGTTACGAGGACGCTGCGTCGGTCTTGGGATGTTCAGTGGGCACGGTGCGCTCGCGTTTGCACCGCGGGCGCGCCTTGCTCATCCAGAAGCTAGCGGGTGGGAAGAAGGTCGAAGCTGGTAGTAAGGCCATTGATCCGAGTGGGTGTCTGGCATGAACTGCAAAGATTTCGAAAGCATGATTCACGAGATTGTAAGCCGGCGAGCGCCTGACAAGACAAAGCAGCTCGAGGCTTTGGAGCACGCCGGCCGTTGTCTATGGTGCGCCCTGCGCCTCGACGAAGAGACCAAGCTGACGGAAAGCCTGCAAGCGTTCGCGAGGACCTTTGATGTCCAGCGCGCGCCTGCCCGCGTGGAAGAAGCATTGGTCCAGGCTTTTCGCGAAAGAACTTTGCGGGAGGGCGCACCACGTTTTGGGCTCGCTGGGAAGCGACTCTGGCGCCGGCTGAGCTGGGCATTGGCATTTGCCACCACAGTTGCCGCAGCGTGGATAGTAGTCTTGCGGACGTCGCGCGTTCATCCAAGCTCGAGCGTTCCCCCGCCTCGGGCCGCTAACACGGCTATAATCCCGACGCGCACTCCGAACCCTTCTCAAAATAACGCCACGGAGGATCCGGACAAGGACCTGTTACAGGAGGTTCAAGCAGACCTTGAGCGTGAGGTCCCCGAAGCCGTGGCCCCCGCAGTCCTGATCGCCGAGGAGCGGAATGAAATCCTAACGAATAAAGACACTCAACAAACGAAGACCACTTTAAGAAAAGGAGAGAAATAAGATGAAAGCAAGCCTAGCAAGCTTGACACTGATGATCGCGTTCTGCGGGCTGGCCATCGCCCAAGACGCCCCTGCGCCGCCCGACGGGCCAAGCACCCAAATGGGCCCTCGAATGAGAATGGTCCGACACGGTGGTCGTGGACACGGTATGGGTCACCGTGGTCCTGGAAAATGGTGGAAAGACTCGGAACTGATGCGGAAGATCGGGGTCAGCGATGAACAGGTCCAGGAGATCGACAAGATCTTCCAGGACCACCGCCTACAACTCATCGATCTCCACGCCGCTTTGGAAAAGCAGGAAGCGATCCTGGAGCCACTGATTGAAGCTGGCCAGCCCGACGAGTCGCAGGTGGTCGCCCAAATCGATAACGTTGCTCAGGCGAGAGCCAACCTGGAAAAGTCGAACACACGGATGCTACTCGCGATCCGTCGAGTTCTCACCGTCGAGCAGTGGAAGAAGCTTAGGGACCTACGGGGCATCGGTAAGTTCCACGCCCGGTCGCGATTTGGGCCTCCTGCTGCACGGCCTCGTGGAGAGTAAGAGCCATTCATCGTGGCGGAGAAACTGGCGCAGGGTTGCAAGGCGAACCCTGCCCCACATCCGCAGTCAACCGCCCACCTTGATCATTACGGCAGCAGCACGATATTTGAAGCGGGTTTGGCGGATGCTTCGGGTCCAAGCTGGGTCCGAATCAGGTCCAGGAAGGCGCGGCCCTTTGGACGGCCGTTCTCGCGCGTGGCGCCGAGTTGGGTGAGGAAGGTCAGCGCATCCCGGATTTCGCTGTCGCGTGTGGTGGTCAAACCAAGCCTTTGAGTTTCGGCTTCCTTGAATTCTTCCAGGGCCGCCTTGAGCTCTTGGTAGAGTTCCCGCCGGTGGAGATAATCGGGAGGCTTTTCGTAATAGAGGCCGCTCGAAAGCGTACGGTAAGTCTCCGCCAACGCCTGGAGCGCCGCAAGCGCGTCCGTGTCTACCACTTGGCGATGGTCCCGAGCATATTCCCAAATGGAAGACATCAACGCTATCAGGAGCATGCTGTGGCTTTGGGCAAACTCCAATGGAATCCTGACATCAGGAAAGGGAACCTTCTCCCAATCGACCTGGCGGCGTCCCTCATCGTATACGCGGCTGGCCACGAGGTGGGGACAGTCCGAGGGACAGTCGATGCTCACTTCGCGTTCGGTTCCACAACAAACCGAGCAGATCTTTTCTCCTCTTGCGGGGCAAAACCTCTTCACCTTGCGCTTACTACAAATAGGACAGGTCAATGAGCGCTCCCTGGGGCGTGCGAAACTGCCGCTGCGCCAAAACTCCTATTATGCCATAGTTCCCGCGCGCTCTTCGCCGTGGAGCACGTTACGCCTGGGCGCTCCCTCGATCTCACGGGCCCCACACGCCTCGCCCCGGTCCCCCGAGGGTAGCCAATCAACCCTCCCGCTGGTACACTTGCAAGGATGGCTATCACCTTGGACAATTCGCGCACCGCAGACGTGATCGTTATCGGTGGTGGCTTGATCGGGTCTTCAATCGCACTGCGCTTGGCCCAAGCCAAGCTCCGGGTGTTGGTTTTCGATCGCGGCGAGCCCGGGGCTGAAGCCAGCAGCGCGGCAGCGGGAATGATCGCTCCCCAGGGCGAAACCCCTGAACCCGACGCATTCTTCGCCTTGTGCGCCGCAAGCCATGCTCTGTATCCGGACTTCGTTTCGGAAATTGAGGAATTGAGCGGGCAGGAGATAGGCTTTCGTCGCGAAGGCAGCCTGCTGGTCGCGGTTGAGGAAAAGCAGGTCGCAGAACTTGAAAAGCTCTTCTGGACCCAGACGCGCGCGGGCCTGCCACTGGAAAGACTCACTTCGGCCGGCCTTCAGCACAAGATGCCGGGGCTTTCGAGTGAGATCCGGCTTGCCCTCGGCATTTCTGAGGACTACTGGGTGGACAACGAGAAGTTAACGCGGGCCGTGATCGAAGCCGCCCAACGCCTGGGCGTGAGATTCCACGCCCACTGCCCGGCGGAGGAAGTGAACGTCCGCGAGAACCGTGTGGAAGCAATTCACGCCAACTCCGGCCATGCCGGCGGCGAAACAACACTCTTTTCCGCAGGGTGCTTCGTGCTTGCGGCAGGCTGCTGGTCGGAAGGACTTGCCGCCCAGGTCGGGCTTGCGCTCCCCATGCAACCTTGTCGCGGCCAAATGATGGAATTCGAATCGCCCCATGAACTCCCCTATGTGGTTCGTGCCGGAACCCACTACCTGGTGCCCCGCTCTGCCCGCCGGGTCGCGGTGGGCACCACGGCGGAATATGCCGGGTTCGAAAAAGCGGTCACGGCCGAGGGATTACAATCCATCCTCAACGGGGCAATGAGGTTCGCGCCTTTCCTGAAGGACTGCTCTTTCCGCCGCGCCTGGGCGGGGCTGCGGCCCGACACGGCAGATCATCTGCCGGTTCTGGGCTACAGCAAGCTGCAAAACCTTATCCTGGCCACGGGTCACTTTCGCCGCGGCATCCTTTTGGCTCCCGTCACAGCTCAGCAAATCTCCGAGCTGGTTCTCGCCCGCTCCACCTCTCTCTCCCTGGAAGCTTATCGGCCAACCCGCTTTGCGTGATGGCAGGGAGATCCAGCGCCCAGGATGACGCAGCAAAGAAGCGAATCGGTCACAACACTGGCGCATGCCGCCGTGGAAGTACCCAAGAGTCTTGTGCAGTGGCGGCGAACCCCTTGAAAGTCACACGGGGCACCAATGGTCGCGGTACTTCCGTACCATCGCGGGTCCGTTGACTTGCCCATGTGAATCCACTAATATTGCCCGTAAGTGAATATGGAACCGAGTCCTGACGAATCCGATATTCCCGGTGTGGTGGGGCGTCGCAGCGCCCGCCTTTCGATCATAGTTCCCGTAACAGTGCGCGGAACAGACGCGGCCGGGCAGGCCTTCAAAGAGAACACCTGGACGATTTGCGTTAACAAGCACGGTGGCAGGATCGCCACTTTCCATCAGCTAGCCGACGACGACCAGATTGTGATCGAGAATCCACTGCTGGGCCGGACCGCCAAGGCCCGGGTCAAAAGGGTTTGTGAGAAGCGCTTTGCTGAGGACCCCTACGAAGTCTGCGTTGAACTGCTGGAAGCGCAGAACGTCTGGGGAGTCAAGCTCCCACCCGAGGATTGGCAGAAGGAGCGGCAGATCGTCCCGGGGGACCAAAAAAGCCCCACCCCGCCGGCCGCGCCGCAAGCTCCGAAGACGCCCGCGCCAACCGCTGAGAGAGGCAGAGTGGTCGAAACGGCGCATCTCGCGCCACGAGGATCGCCGGCGGACCTGGGAGAGCACACCGGAGGACTCAGTGAATTCAACATGGCGGTAAATGCTGTGTCTCGTTTCGCCGGGGAAGCCAACGCCCCGCCGGCTCAACCGGCATCGCATAGACAGGACGCCATGGGAGTTCCGATAGAGCCCGCCAGGCATCCGCAAGCCCTGGACCCGCTTGCCCTCAAGGCCCTGGAAGAAAAGATAGGCGAGGCACAGTCGCTCAGGCAGGAATTGAGCGCCCTTACGGATCGCGTGCAGTCGGCGCGGGTGGAAGTGGAGAATCTCCTCTTGAAAGCCCGCGAGGCGCAGCGCGACGGGACACTTGAAGCTGAACAAGTGGCAAAGAAAGTCGAAGAGGCGAGTGGCAAGCAGCTCCAATCTGTGCTCGCCCGGCTGGACCAGGAAGTAGAGCAAAGGCTTGGGTCAGCATCCACGCGTTTGGCCGGTGAAACGCAGCAGCGTTTGCAGGCTGAGGCCGCCGGCATAGTCGAAAATATCGCCAAGGAAATGGGCGATCGTCTTTCACCGCTGGCTCAGGAGAGCCTCTCCAAGGCGGCCCTCGAGTTTCAAGCTCAGTGC
>JBAVYG010000181.1:0-2817 GCA_049698675.1 Terriglobia bacterium | reverse complement strand
CGAACTGCCGCAAAGCCTGCACATCGGCGCCGGGAATCCGGTCGGCCATGGGCTCAATCGACTTGCGCTCGCCGTCGAGCAGCAACCCTTGAACATAAACGCGCGCCCAATGGCGTCGCTCTTTGCGACCCAGCGGGGCAAGCAGATCCTCAAGAAAGGTTGTCAATCTCTGATCGAGAGCTTTCAACTCCTGTGGCGTCATAGCCGAAGCTTACCGCCACGAGAAAGCAGAGTCAAGATAAACTTAACCTAGTACAATTATCGAACTATTGAAATAACGTTGTTTCGTTCGGAGAACAAACATGGAACACAAATGCAGTTCCGACGACTGCGATGACCCAGTTCTTAAACAAGGCGATGAGGTCGTACAACTCTTGCGAGGACCCTGGTACGACGCTATCACTCCCGGACCCACTACACTGGAGAGTGAATGGCACCACAAATGCTTCCGCGAGTTTTCATCATTGGCATTCTACCGACAGCACAGACCCTATTATTGTGAAACCTGCCGCCGAAAAATCAAGTTTGGCGAGGAGATATACTTCTACGTGATCGGCAAGGAGACGGACGAGTGCTATACGGTCTCTGAAGGCCGAGGTTATGAGATTTATCACGTGACCCACGTTAAGTGTCCATAACCGTCGCTGGCGCAGAGCGTAACTCTGCGGTTTCTATGGATTGCCGCTCCAATGATTGCAGGGCTTTGCCCTGCGCCAGCCGCGACAGCTCTGACACAATTGTCTGGAACTCCAACGTGAACGGAATGAGAGATTCGAAAAACACGCCGTCTTCAATGGGCTTCTCGATGCCCGCGGAGTGGGACCTACACGAAGCGACGTGGCTCGCGTGGCCTCATAATCCCACCGACTGGCCGGACAAGCTCGATGCTATTTGCTGGGTCTACGGCGAAATCGTGCGCAAAATTTCACCCGGCGAGCGCATCAGGATGCTGGTCAATTCAGCGGCCGGCGAGAAGACCGCGCAGCGTTACCTCAAGCGCGCAGGAGCTGACCCGACGCGCGTCGAGTTCATCAGGCACCCAACCAATCGCGGCTGGATGCGGGACAGCGGGCCCATATTTGTGCGGCGCCGCCGGAACAGAAGGACGGAGACCGCCATCGTCAATTTCCATTTCAACGCCTGGGCCAAGTATTCTGACTGGAAGAAAGATCGCCAGGTGCCTGAAGTTGCGGCCAGACACCTCTCCAAGCGCATCTTCGACGCGCAGATCGGCAGCCGTAAATTCGTCCTCGAAGGGGGTGGAATCGAAGTCAACGGGCGCGGAACCTTGTTGACGACGGAAGAGTGCTATTTGCACCCGGAAATCCAGGTCAGGAATGCGGGTCTCGACCGAAAAGGCTTTGAAAAAGCACTCCACGATTACCTCGGTGCGACAAACGTCTTCTGGCTTGCAGGTGGCGTCGCCGGGGATGATACGCACGGCCACGTTGATGACATCTGCCGTTTCGTCGATAGAAAGACCCTGGTTCTCGTTAAGGAGGGGAATACCGAGGACGCGAACTATGGCCCGCTGAACGAAAACTGGGACCGCATTCAGGATCTGCGGCTCGAGGACGGTTCCAGGCCAGAGGTCATCGCGCTACCTATGCCTGACCCGATCTTTTTCGACCGTGACAGACTCCCGGCGAGTTATGCAAATTTCTATATCGCCAATCATGCTGTGCTGGTGCCCACTTTCAACGATCCCAAAGACCGCTTGGCGCTTGGACTCCTTGGCGAATTATTCAAGGATCGTATAGTAGTGGGCGTCCATGCTGTTGATTTGGTGCTGGGTTTCGGCACGCTCCATTGCCTGACGCAGCAACAGCCCGCATGAGCGCAAGGCTTCGTCCAGCCCTGGGCAAATTGGAAGGTAGATAACTTCTCAGAGTCAGCCACTTGAGATTTCAGGATCGTCACCTTTTTGGACCACCCAACCTCGAAGCTCTTTTACATTCGCCATGACTGTCATAATATCGCGAATTGCGCCCGCCGGCGCAGCTCGGTCTCGTTGTAAGGCCAGCGGCAGAGAACGATCAGGCAGCCTCGTAGCAGGGAAAATGGATTGGAAATGTAAAGCTCCCTTCCCGGAAGGTGTATGTCAAATCAAGTGTCTCGGCTATCCTGCACTCCATATGGAAACAGGCACACAAGCGGCGAGTGCTGTCGCCAAAGTGATCCTCAGTCGCGCGGTCTCGGAGACTAATCGGGAAGGCGAAAAGACGGTCTGTCACTTCAACGATGGTTGCAGTGTGCTCCTCTCCAACTTCCTGGCCGCCTTCATTCGCCCCGGCGACGAAATCACTTTTCCGCTAACGATCGATTCCGCCGGAGCAGGAACCGAAATCTACATCCGCAGGGTCTCGTCCTCCGTGCGGAGTCGAGATCTCTACCAGGCTCCCATCAGTTACGCCGCGCAGCCCAAAGCCAATAGGCGCGAGCAACTTTACGTGCGGTCAGAGGTTCCAACGAGCCGGTTGGGCGTTTCCTCCATCTATCTGCCTTGCGACGTCGTGCGCGATTACTTCTACGTCGCCACACGGCGACAGCCCTGGGAGCACCAGAAGAGCTTTTATGACGTTCTGCGGATTACCCCCACCTCCTCGCTTGCTGAGCTGCGTGTAGCCTTCAAGCTCAGGCAATTGGAGCTCCGCGCTGCCGGCACTTCCAACCGCGACAGCGCTACGTTGGAGCGCGCCCTCAACATCCTGGCGCAACCTGAATTGAGGGCTTGTTACGACTCACTGCTCAAGGATTCCTCGGCGCCAGTACTCTTTCCGTATGGGGGCTTCGGTTCGATTTTGGTCGCCGGAGACC
>JBAVYG010000180.1:0-2595 GCA_049698675.1 Terriglobia bacterium | reverse complement strand
CTCCAAACTGTCCGCTATTCTGATTGCCCGAGTGGAGTGCCTTCGTGGGCATCCCCTGGCCTTTGTCTGTTACCTCTAATTTCACCCCAGTCGCGCGCCGTGAAAGCCGTATGCTGGCTGTCGGACTTTTGGAGTGACGGTGGACGTTCGTAAGGCCCTCCTGCACGACGCGAAAAAGGGTCGTCTCTACCTCCTGGGGCAGCCGGCCAAAATTGGGAGAAACTTTGAGATCGATCTTGATTTCGCTTCGCTCGGCGAACCCTTTAACGTACCAAGCTAAGGCTGAAGCCAAGCCATCTTCATCAAGCAGTGGCGGGTGTAACAAGTAGGAGAGGGTACGCATCTCCTTCAAGCACCGCTCTGCCACCTCGAGACCTGCAGATAGAGCTTGGCGCGCTTTGGGATGAATCTTACCGGCCGACCTGTGCGCCAGGGTGAGGTTCGTCACCAAACCGACGAGGTTCTGGCCTATGGCGTCGTGGAGTTCCCGGGCAATGCGCCGCCGCTCCTCATCCTGCAACTGCAGCAGGCGTGTAGAAAGCCCGCGGAGAGCCTTTTCACCTTGCTTGCGATCGGTGAGGTCTCGCATGACGGCCAACACACAGCTTGATCCCGTCTCATCAGCAATTGGGACCGCATAAGACTCCGCCCACCTCCGCGTACCTTTGAGTCCTACAATCTCGAATTCTAAATTGGCTCTGTTGCCGCTGCAAACTCCCTGCAAGAGAGCTTTGAACGCCGCCCGGTGCTCAGGCACAATCAAGGGAAGGACTGACTTTCCATTAACTTCGGCAAAGCTCTCAGCCTCGATCATGGCCAAGCCCGCCGGGTTCATTTGAAGGAGGTCGCCGTTGCACGCGACTTTTGCGACACATTCCGGCTCGGTTTCAACGATGGCACGCAAGTGGCCTTCACTTTGCCGTAGCGCCTCCTCAGCCTCCTTGCGCCGGCTAATATCAATGATGGTCCCTAAGATGAACGGTTGGCTGCCTGCCTCCCCTTCGATCAGATTCTCGTTAACCAGAACCCAAACCGGGCTGCCATCTTTTCGCTTAAGGCGCAATTCCAAATTCGAAAGGGTCTTTTCCGCCCTTATGCGGGCGGTGATTGCCTCCGGCTCGCGGGGATCAAAGTAAAATTCCTGCACTGGATGAGCTAAGAGCTCTTCACGAGAGGCAAATCCGAAGACCTTGACGAAAGCTTCATTACAGTCCGTGATGCGGCGGTCCAGGGCAGTGCGGTACACCCCGGCAAGGTTTTTTTCAAAGAGCAGGCGATACTGCTCCTCGCTTCTCTGCAGCGCGTCCTTCGCTTGCATCCGCTCAACCGCATAGAGGACGGCGCGGCAAATCCACTCGCCATTCACCTTTCCTATGACGAGGTAATCTTGCGCCCCTTCCCGGACTGCTTGGAGGCCCAGCTTTTCATCGGTAAGACCCGTTAGCACCACGATGGGAGTGCGGGGGAATTGATTGTGTAACTCCACAAAAGTGCTAAGGCCCTGGCTGTCCGGGAGCCCCAGATCCAATAACACCGCGTCGATTCCCCCCTTCGCCAGCCGCTCGACCGCCGTCAGCAAGCTTGGGGCATCCTCCAGGGCAGCTAAGGCGGGCTTCGCTTCCTTCAACATTTCCCGGATTAGGCGGATGTTTCCCGGATTATCCTCCACCAACAAGACCTTAATCGGCTCGGATGTCATGGCGTTTTTCCTTGTGGGAGTTTCACAATCGTCAACCCAAAATCTTCAATCGACTTCACAACCTGGACAAACTATTCCAGGTCGACCGGCTTCGTCACGTAACAATTGGCATAGAGGCTGTCCTGTCGCCGAAACAAACCTTCTCCAGGAGAACACGGGGCTTGGGAACGTTCCACTGGCCATCCCCCGGTTCATAAATGAGTTTGCTCTCTGTCCCCTCGGGCCTAACCGGGAGGTCCGGTAGAAAGACCGATTTGCCATTTTCGCCCGCAGGGTGACATCGAGAACCAGGATGGGTTCCCGTAGCCTATCAAGGATGGCCTGTGCAAGGATTTGGGGTGCTTCCGAAAGCCTAACTGCATGCTCCCGCTTGCGTTCAGTGCCACCATCAATCATCTTTGAGATGTCTCCTGTCCTTTCCTTACGACCAGGATTGGTGATGCCTAGAACACACCATGCAGCGAAAATAGCACACTTGGCCTCTGTAAGAGACCGAGTGTGAAGGATACTCAAATACAGCGCAACGGTGCCCAGTTTGACGCACTTTTTAGCAATTATCAAGCATCAGCTTGAATCAATCCACTGCCATTCGTCTCTACTGTAGATTCTGTAGAGGCACCTAGAGCTTCAGGCGCTCAACGTACTGTCGAATACTCAATCTGCAGCATTGTACCTGTTCCTCCTAGAAGATACGCTTGTGTAGTCCCCGGAGGATTGCCCTAAGTCGGGAAAGATTCTGATTGTGGATGGCGAAGCATTCGAGGGATAATAGGTCAGGAGGCCTTTCGCACCGTGAAACTGTGTTGGGGCGAGGCCGACGCGCATGGCGATGTCAGAATCGTCGCCAAAAACCAATTACTTTTGATACCGCGGGCTTGCTTTGAGCAAGCAGAAGG
>JBAVYG010000179.1:0-11246 GCA_049698675.1 Terriglobia bacterium | reverse complement strand
CACCACCGCGTTGGAGGTCTGCCCGGTCCTGCTGCGCGACCTCCGCGAGGTTCAATCGCGGGACAGCTTGGCCAGCGCGGGCGCAACGAGCTCGCCGGACGGCCTGGCGGAAACTCGCAAGCGCATCGATGATGCGGTCGCCACGTTGCAGCGCGGTGAAGACGCCTGGACGAAGGACCTGATCGACCGGCTGAGCGGCCTTTGGAGGCAACTCGAGGCGAACGGCTCGGCGATGACCCTGGCCGAACAGGCCGCACTTGATCGCCAGATGGTGGAAACCACGACGCAACTCGTTTCCGTCATTCTCGATGACTCTTCACTGATCCTGGATTCTGAACTGCACACCTACTACCTTATGAACCTTACGGGGCCGCTCCTACTCCAGTCGCAGGCCGCGCTGGCCGAAGCGAGATCGGCGGCCCTCAAGTCGAAAGCGCAGGGCCGCCGGTTGGACGCGCGTGACCTCTCCCAACTGCAGGCGCAGTGCGGAGCACTGGTAGATACGATTTTCCCACGCATGCGCTATTCCCTGGAGACGGCCCTGCGCGAAGATAAGCAACTTCACGGCGCGGACTCCTCTTTTCAGAAGAGTATTCCTCCCCTGTTCGAGCGTTATGTCGAACCGGCCACGCAGCTCTCCTTGGCGGTAAGCAACTCTTCCGAGCAGGCCAGCGCTGCTCTTAGTCCAGACCGCTTTGTTCAGATGGCCTCGGCCGCTGAGGATGCGGGCGTGACCCTGGGCGAAACGTGCACCAAAGAATTGCGGACGCTCTTGTCAAAGCGCATCGCCGAGGACCGCCACACGCGCTCTGAAGCAGTGCTGATGAGTCTGCTGTGCGTGGGTCTGGCGGCTGGCGTGATGGTGATCGTCACCCGCAACATCACGCGCCCGCTCGCGCGCGTCGTCAATCTGACCACGGACATTGCCGCCGGTAAGGTGAAGGAGGCCTTCGATCGGCTGAAAGGCGGGGAGCTCCGGGAGTTCATCCCGGACGACGACCCGGGTGGTTACGCCCGAACGAGGGACGAAACTTGTAAGCTGATGCGCTCCGTTTCCACTATGACGGAGAGTCTCAACGGCCTGCTGGTCAAGGTCATGCAGGCGTGCAACCAGGTGGCCGGGAGTGCGACCCAGGCGGCGGCAGCCGTGCGCGAGGTGGAGGCGGCCGTCTCCGAGCAGGCAGCTTCCACCAACCAGGTGAGCGCCACCAGCAAGGAGATCTACGCCACCGTCCAGGAGCTCGCCCGGACGATGGGTTCTGTCATGAAAATGGCCTCAGATGCCGCCCACACGGCGAGCGGGGGTGTGAGCAACCTCGACGGGATCCGCTCCGCCATCGACGGGCTGATCAACTCAAGCGGCGCGATGACCCGCACCTTCGAGTCCATCAATGAGAAGGCCGGCAACATCGACCAGGTAATCACAACCATCACCAAGGTGGCGAACCGCACGAACCTGCTCTCCCTCAATGCCGCCATTGAAGCCGAAAAAGCGGGGGAAAAGGCGGGGGGATTTTCGGTGGTGGCGCTGGAGATGCGGCGGCTCGCCGACCAGACCGCGGTCGCCGCTTTGGACATCGAGAAGCAGATTCGTGAGATGCAGCAGGCAGTCCGCGAGGGTGTCTCGAGCGTTGAGTCTTACGCCCAGCAGACGCAAGCCAGTTCCGCGGCCGTCACCGAGCTGAGTTCCGGGCTGGGACAGGTCATCGAGGGCACCACGAAACTGGGACCTCAATTCGAGGTCGTGAACTCTGGAATGCAAATGCAGTCGCAAGGCGCGGGCCAGATTGCGGAAGCCATGGTCCACCTAGGCGAGGCGGCCAGCCAGACCAAGGCTTCAATGGCGGAATTTCGGGAAGTGGCCGTGGATTTGCACAATGCAGTTCGTGAGTTGCAAGCGGAGGTGGGACGGTTTTCGATAGCGTCCTGAACTCCATGTTGCTGCTAATCTTCCAGGCCGGCGGCCAAACCTACGGGCTCGATACCCGGAACATCCTCGAGGTGGCGCCCTACCCGGTGTGCATGCCGTTGCCCCACGCACCCGCGTACGTCGCGGGACTCGCCACCTGGCGCGGCCGCACCGTCCCAGTCATCGACCTGCCCGCGCTGATCGCTGGGACTCCGGCGCGCCCGCTGCTCAGCACGCGGCTGCTCGTCGTGGAATATGCCACGCCGGATGGCCGCTCACATCCTCTCGGACTGGTGGCGGAGAAAGCTGTCGAGACCATCGCGTTTGAGGAGACCCGCCGCGAGCCGCAGAAGGTGAAGATTCCGGACGCCCCCTACCTTAACGGAACAGCCGAGCACGCCGGGAGGTTGATCCAACGGCTGGCGTTGGATGAGCTGCTACCCGCATCGGTGCGGGATCTTCTGTTCCCTGAGTCGGAGGCTGCATGAACTTGGCGGCTGCCGTCACACGGCTACTGTCCGAGCGCCTCGGCTTGTCAGGGGAACTGCTCGGCTTCGTCGTGGTGGAGCGCGCCTTGGACATCGTCATTGGAAAAGCGGGGTCGGTGGATCGCGCGGAAAGGATCGCCCACCTCCTTCGAGGGCAAGGTGAAGAGTGGGAGATGCTGGTGGACGAGGTGGTTGTTCCGGAGACGTGGTTCTTCCGGGACCGGAAACCCTTCCAGTTCCTGGCCTCGTATGTCACGGAGAAGTGGCGGCCAGCCAACCCCACAGGGCCCTTCAAGGTCCTTTGTATTCCCTGTGCTTCCGGGGAAGAACCGTATTCCGTGGCCATGACGCTTCTCGACGCCGGACTGGAAGCCGACCGGATTCGGATCGACGCGGGAGAAATCAGCGAGCGGGCTCTGGCCTCCGCAAGACGGGGCGTATACAGAAAAAGTTCGTTTCGGGAAAAGTCCAACTACCTGGGGGAACAATACCTCCTGCGCCACCCGGAAGGCCGACGAGTCCGCGAGGATGTCGCAGCTCTGGTGCGCTTCGAAAAAGCTAACCTGCTTGACCTCTCCGTCTACCGGCAACGCGCGCCGTACGTTGCGATGTTTTGCCGGAACGCCCTGATCTATTTCGAGGAGCGCGTCCGACGTGAGGTCATCGCAAGTTTGCGCGATCTGCTGGTCGACGACGGTCTGCTTTTCACAGGACATTCCGAACTGATGCCGTTTCTCGAGGCTGGTTACCAACGGGTGGACTACCCTCAGAGCTTCGCCTGCCGCAAAGCCAGACCAGCACACGTAGCGCCGGTCCCGCGCGCGGCGGGACCGGCACGTGCCGTCCCGCCCTGCGGGAGCGGCGCTACACCACCCGAGACTGAGGGATTACAAAGCATCTTCGCGCGTTGCCAGATTGCGACCGAGGCCGCAGCCACAATTCATCGAGCGAGAAAACAACGGCGGATTGCGCCTGCGTATACCCATAAGGCTTTGAAAGCCCCCCAAGCTGCCCCACCCCCTGTCAGCATCGAGGAGGCGGGACAACTGGCGGACCGGGGCAAACTGGAAGCCGCAACCGCCATCTGCGAGCGCCTGCTTGCGGAGGGCACCCAGGATCCCAATGTTTATTCCCTGCTCGGCGTGCTCAGCGAATCCGGGGGGAAGCTGGAGACCGCTGAGGATCTCTTCCGAAAGGCGTTGTTCCTCGATCCACACCATTACCAGTCGTTACTGCACATGGGCCTCCTCTGCGAACGGCACGGGGACATCGATGGTTCTCGCCTTTACCGTGCGCGCGCCAGCAGGGTTCTCTCCCGGCAGGGGGGGGGTCGGGAAGCGTAGGGCCGGGACTTGCCCCGGCCGCCGCGCAGGAAGGGCACCGGGTACCAGGAGCTTATGACGAACCGGAACATCGGCGGCGACCACCTGTGCTGGCGTGAGATCGGCATCGCAGGTGACCGATCGTGCGAGTTGCTGACCCGTTACGTACACTGCCGAAACTGCCCGCAATACTCAAACCTCGGCCGCACCCTCTTCGACCGGGAGATGCCCGAGGATTACCGGCGCGAAGTTTCGGAGGAATTGGCCGCAGCGACAACCGCGTCAGCCGCAGACACGGTATCCGTCGTGGTCTTCCGCATCGGTTCGGAATGGTTTGCTCTGCGGACCATAGTGTTCCACGAGATTGCGGTATCTCAAGGGGCCTATGTACTGCCGTTCCGGTCCGGGGGCGTGCTGGCGGGCATGGTGAACGTCAACGGCGAACTACTCCTCTGCGTGTCTCTTCAAGCGGCCCTCGGGCTCCCGGCAGAGGAAAAAGCAGAGCTGAGCGGAAAGCCTCGGCTGTGTGTTGTAGGGACAGGCCGCGAGAGGGTCGCCTTCAGCGCCAACGAGATTCTCGGCGTTCGGCGTGTGTCACGCGCCAGCCTTCGCACAGTTCCGGTGACGCTCGCCAAGTCTCCTTCCGCGCAGACCGCCTGGTGCTTCGAGCTCGACGGCCGCAACGTCGGCTTGATCGACGAAAAAAAGTTTTTCAATTCCCTCGACAGGAGTTTGCGGTGGTAAGCGACCCCGGCGAAATTCTGTCATTACTCGATCTGTTCCGCGCGGAACTGGAGACACACTCGCTGGCCCTGAAAAAGGGCTGGTGGGCGGGGAGACATACCAGGAGCGTAACCGCCTGGAGCCGCTCACGCGCGCCGCGCACTCCCTCAAAGGCGCCGCTCGCATCGTGGGACTCGACCGCGCAGCGCGGCTGGCGCAGGCGATGGAAGAACTCCTGACGGCAGCGCAGAACGGCACGCGGCTGCTCAGCGCCGCCGATCTCGATCACCTGCGAGCCGCCACTGACTTCTTTCGCCGGCTGGCGCCGTGTCCCCCGTCTGAAATCCCGGAAAATCTCGAAGCCCGCAGCCGCGACCTCGAGGAACTCGCCAAGCAACTCCTATCGCCGCCGACCGAGGTAGCGAAGCCTGATGCCACAGTGGAGACTGCCGCTAAACCTGCTGCCCCGGTGGCCGTGGACCTGTTCCTGATGGATTTATTTCGCACCGAGCTGGAAACTCACTCGCGGGTTCTCGAAGAAGGGCTGGTCGCAACGGAGGCCCGCCAGGACCCGGCAAAGATCCAAGAGTTGATGCGCGCTGCACATTCACTCAAGGGAGCCGCCCGCATCGTGGGGCTGGACTCCGCCGTGCGCTTGGCCCATGCCATGGAGGATATGCTTTCCGCGGCGCAACGCGGCGAGCGGCAGTTGACGGGTACGGATTTCGACCTGCTTCTCCGCGGCACCGACGTCTTCAGTGGTCTGGCCGCGCGCGAGCCAGCCAGCATTCCGGCGGCGCTTGCGGAAGCGTCGAGTAGAATTGAGGACTTGGCGAAGCAATTTGCCCAGCCTCCTCGCCCCGCGGCGCCTCCTTCTGCACCTCCTTCAGTTCCTGCTGCACCTCCCGTTCCGGCGGCGACTCCTACTCCCGCGGCCTCGCCGATAACCGAGACCGTTCCGAAAGCTCAGGCCGCGAAGGCAGAGGATGCCTCGGTGCGAGTTTCCGTAGAAAACCTGAACCGCCTGACAGGATTCGCAGGCGAATGCCTGGTAGAAGTGAAGACCCTGCACCCCCTCACACAGACGGTGCAGCGCATTAAGCAACGCCACTCGGCCCTCAGCAATGCTGTCGAACAGGCCCTGGAGGCGATGGGCAAGGAGTCGATGCTTGAAGCACAGGCCCGCTTGGAGGAGGCGCTGCAACAAGCCGGCTGGATCCACGCCGCGATTCCCTCCCACCTGACCGAATTGGAGCGTTTCTCACGCAAGCTGGAGCACTTGGCCAACCGCATGTACGACGAGGCCGTGGCCAGCCGCATGCGCCCTTTCTCCGACGGTCTGCACGGCTTCTCGCGCATGGTTCGCGATTTGGCAAAGTCGTTGGGCAAGAGCGTCCGCTTCGAGATCGAAGGCGAATCCACCCGGGTGGACCGCGACATTCTCGAAAAGCTCGAAGCGCCACTGACCCACCTGTTAAGGAACGCGGTTGATCACGGCATCGAGCCGCCGGACTCGCGGTCGCGCGCGGGCAAGCCCTCCGAAGGGAGGGTGACTCTGAGCGCGCGCCACATTGCCGGAGTTCTGGAGATCGTGGTAGCGGACGACGGGGGTGGGATCGACCCGGAGCGCGTCCGCCGGCGGATCGTCGAAAGAGGCTACGCTACTTCCGACATGGCGGCGAAACTGAGCGAGAGTGAAGTGCTGGAGTTCCTGTTCTTGCCTGGCTTCTCCACCTCGCAAAGCGTGACGGAGATCTCCGGGCGGGGAGTCGGATTGGATGTTGTGCAATCGATGGCACGCCAGGTCGGTGGGAATGTGCGCATCGCGGCGAAGCTGGGAGAGGGCACGCGGTTCGTGCTGCAACTCCCGCTGACGCTATCGGTACTGCGCACCCTGATGTTCGAAGTCAAGGGCCAGCCGTACGCGCTGCCCCTCACGCGCATCGAACGCGTTCTGGGCGTACCACCTGAGGACGTGCTGGTGGTTGAGGATCGGCAATACATTCGGGTGGACGACCAGAGCATCGGCCTGATTGACGCCACCCAGGTGCTGGACTTGGGAAGCTCAGAACGCCCGGCGGGGAACCTGCACGTGCTTACGCTCAGCGACCGGCTCAACCGTTATGGGCTCGTAGTCGATCGTTTTGTGGGGGAGCATGATCTTGTGGTGATCCCGCTTCCCACGAGGCTGGGCAAAGTGCCCAACGTCAGTGCAGGGGCCATTCTGGAAGACGGCTCGCCGGTGGGCATCCTCGACAGCGAAGACTTGGTGCGGTCTATCGACAACCTCCTGACTCGCGGCAGCTTGACGAAACTCGGCCAGCCAGCCAGAGCGGAGAAAGCGGCCCGGAAGCGTGTGCTGGTGGTCGACGACTCGCTTACGGTGCGCGAAGTGGAGCGACGTCTGCTTGAGAACCGCGGCTACGAAGTGACCGTCGCCGTGGACGGCATGGACGGGTGGAACGCCGTGCAAGGCTCCCGCTTCGACCTGGTGGTGACGGACGTCGATATGCCCCGCATGGACGGCATCGAACTGGTAAAGCGGATCAAGGGCATCTCGCCCACCAGGTCCCTCCCGGTGATGATCGTTTCCTATAAGGACCAGGAGGAGTACAGGGCCAGAGGGCTGGAGGCTGGCGCGAGCTATTACTTAACCAAGAGCAGCTTCCTCGACGAAACGCTGATCGATGCGGTCCGGGACCTGATCGGGGAGGCGGAGACCTGATGCGCATCGCCATCGTCAACGATCTGTCCCTGGCGGTCGAGGTCCTACGCCGCCTCATCCGGAGCGTGCCTGGGTACCAAGTGGCGTGGACCGCCGCGGATGGCGCGGAGGCGGTGGAGAAGTGCGCCCGCGACTGCCCAGACCTCATTTTGATGGACCTCATCATGCCCGTAATGGACGGCGTGCAGGCCACTAAAGTCATCATGAAGCAGTCGCCGTGCGCCATCCTGGTGGTCACCGCGACCGTGTCCGGCAACGCCGCCAAAGTGTTCGAGGCCTTGAGCTGCGGGGCCCTGGACGCCGTTGCCACTCCCGTGTTCGGTACGGCTGGAGGGATCGAGGGCGGAGAAGAACTCCTCCGAAAGATTGCGGTCATGGGGCGGCTCATCGTCTATGCACAGCATCCGGGGTTAGCGGTGCAAGCCTACCCGCAGGCTGCGCCTGACCGTGCGCTGCGAATGGTTGCGCTGGGAGCATCGACGGGAGGCCCCAACGCGGTGGCCATCATCCTACGCAGCTTGCCAGCGAATCTGGGGGCTGCGGTGGCCGTGGTGCAGCATCTCGATGTGCAGTTCGCGCCGGGACTCGTCGATTGGCTGGACGAACAGACGGGACTCACCGTTTCGCTTGCCCGGGAAGGCATGAAACCGGAGGCCGGTGGCGTTTTTGTGGCGGGGACCAACGATCATCTCGTGATCGGCGCAGACCTCGCCTTCCACTACACCGCAGATCCCGTGGACTACGTGTACCGCCCCTCCGTGGATGAGTTTTTTCTCAGTTTAGGCCGCCACTGGCCACGGCCTGGTGTGGCGTGCCTGCTAACGGGAATGGGACGGGACGGCGCCCAGGGCCTGCTCGCGCTTCGCAAGGCCGGCTGGCGGACGATGGCGCAGGATGAGAAGACTTCCATCGTCTACGGCATGCCCCGTGCCGCAGTGGAAATCGGCGGCGCCGAGGAATCGCTACCCGTGGACCTTATCCCAGCCGCCATTCTGCGTGAATTAAGGAGAGGGGGTTAAGCACCATGCCAGTTCCTGAGAACAAGCTTTTTTCGCCCTCCTTGACCGAGTACCAGATCCGGGTGCTGTTGATCGACGATCAGGCCATGGTGGGGGAGACCGTGCGGCGCATGCTGGCGCCAGAGGCCGACATCGTGTTCCAGTTCTGCCAGGATCCGACCAAGGCTATTCCTATCGCCGCAGAATGGTCGCCCACGGTGATTTTGCAGGACCTCGTAATGCCCGAAATAGACGGGCTAGCGCTGGTGCGGTTTTTCCGCGTCCATCCGAAGTTGAAGGACATCCCCCTGATTGTGCTCTCCAGCAAGGAAGAAGCGGTGACCAAGGCCGAAGCGTTCGCCCTCGGCGCCAATGACTACCTGGTGAAACTGCCGGACCGCATCGAGTTGGTCGCTCGCATTCGCTATCACTCGAAGGGCTACATCAACTTGTTGCAGAGAAATGAGGCTTACCAGGCTTTGCTCAAGAGCCAGCAGGAATTGGCGAACGACATCGCCCGGGCGGCCGAATACGTTATTTCCCTGCTCCCCCAACCGATTTCCAGCGGAGACGTCATCACTGCGTGGCGGTACGTACCTTCCACCACGCTGGGGGGTGACTCCTTCGGCTACCACTGGATCGACGAAGACCACTTCGCGCTCTACCTGCTCGACGTCTGCGGGCACGGCGTGGGCCCGGCGCTGCTCTCCGTCTCCGCGCTCAACGTCCTTCGCTCCCAGTCGCTGCCCGGAGTGGATTTCCGTGACCCGGTCGCAGTACTCAGCGGAATGAACGCCGGTTTCCAGATGGAAAGACAAAACGGTCTTTACTTCACGCTCTGGTATGGCGTCTACTGCCGACAAACCAGGCGGTTACGTTATTCCAGCGGTGGGCACCCACCAGCCTTGCTGTTCGGCGACTGCCAGCCTCCCGCGCAACTGATGACCAGGAATTTCTTCATTGGGGGATTCCCAAGAGTGGACTTCGCTGCCGCCGAAATCGACGTGCCGCCAAACTCGCGGCTCTACGTCTTCTCCGACGGTGTGTACGAAGTCGACAGGCCGGACGGAACTATGTGGAGCATCGAAGAACTCCAGGACTACCTGAGCCGCCCTGTCGCGGAATCCGGCTCGGAGATCGAGGCGCTCTACAAAACCCTCCAGGAAATGCATGCCGGAGATGTTCTGGATGACGACTTTTCTCTGGTGCGAGTTGACTTTCGCTAGGGGACGGCGCGAATGAATCTCGACACCGACGCCTCAATGGAGGACCGCATCCGGCTGAATGCGGATGTGGGGGAACTGGAGCGGTTAACAGCGTGGTTGGATGCGTTTTGCGAGCGCCACGAGATCCCCGATGAAGCTCACTACCACTTGAACATCGCGGCGGAGGAACTCGTGCTCAATACGATCAAACACGGTTGCTGCTCTCCTACCGAAGGCGCCATTGAAGTTGGCCTACGGCTCTGCGGCCAGGAGTTGCACATCACGATTACCGATACGGGCGCCCCGTTTAACCCACTCAACGCGCCCCCGCCGGACCTCACAAGCAACCTCGTAGACCGGCCCATCGGCGGGCTGGGCATCCATCTTGTGCGCAGCCTTATGAACTCCGTCGAATACGAACGCGAGGACGGGAAAAACCGGTTGCATTTGAGAAAAGACTTGTAGGGCCGAACGGCGTTCGGCCCTGGGGCGAGCGCCGCTCGCCCCTACATAGCGCTACAAGGAGACAGCACATGGCAGGCGAAATGGAGATAGTCAGAGAACAGCGCACCAACGAAGTGGTATTGAAGGTCTCCGGCCGTCTGGATGGTTATTGGGCGAACCATCTCGCCGAAGCCATCCACGACGTACTGCGGGAAGGCGTGCACAACCTGCGTCTCAACCTTTCGCAGACTTTTTACGTCAGTTCAGCGGGAATTCGTATTCTGGTCCAGGCCTACAAGGAGTTCGTGGGCGTCGGGGGGAGCTTCGCCATCGTGTACCCTTCCCCGGGCGTGAAGCAGGTCATTGACCTTGCCGGTCTGGGTCCGCTGCTCTTTGGCGGAAGTGGCGGCGAGACCACCGCGGCGGCGGAACCGCAGGCGGAACGAATCGAGACGGAGGGTTGCGTCTTCGAAACCTACAGCCACGAGGCTTCCGCGAGTCTGGCGTGCCGCGCCGCCGGGCGCCCACAACTGCTTCCCCAGGCGGGATTCAGCGGTCGGGACTGCGAAATTTTGACCCTGCCGAAAGATGTATTCGCCCTCGGCCTCGGCGCGTTGGGGGAGGGATTCGTTGCGTGCCGCCAGCGCTTCGGCGAATTCCTTGCTGTGGCTGGCAACGCCGCGTGCCAACCGACTGACGGCACCAACTATCCGGATTATCTGGTGGCTTCAGGCACCCTCGTTCCGAAAGTGACCGCGCTGTACGGCATCGCCTGCCGTGGGGGATTTCGCAAGCTGATGAGATTTGAATGTTCGCCCTCCGACGCACCCGTGTCATTTAGCGCTGTTCTGGCGCAGGTACGGCGGCATTTTCCTGGAACTCCCGTGGGTCTGACGCTGGTGGCGGAATCGGCAGGACTGCTCGGCGCTGCTCTCAAGCGTCCGCCGGTTGCGGCCGCTGGCAGCGCCCAGCGGGTGTTCGAGCATCCTGAGATCCGCCGCTGGCTCTCTTTTTCGCCGGAGCGCGGCTTTACGCGTTCCGTGGCGGTGGTCGCGGGCGTCGTCTCGGACGATCCGCCTCCGCAGTTGGCCCCTCTGCTCCGTCCCATAAGGCCCGACGATGCTGCTAAAGGACACTTCCATGCCGCGGCATTCGGGTATCACCCGCTGCAAAAAGGCCGCATCGAACTTCATCCCACTATCGGAAAGCTTTTCGACACAGGCGGGCTGCAGGGAGTCATGCACTTGCTCGCCGACGACCGGCCATCCGGCGGCGGTGGAGAGAGCCTGTTTCTCCGCGGCGCCTGCTGGTTCGGCCCCATCGATCGATTCGTTGGTTCTGTCAAAAGTTCTATGAAAGAGCCATGAGAGGCGAGCAGGGCAAGAGGCGGGAGGGCACCGCGGGAAGAGTCGCAGGGATAAAGGGGTGGTGA
>JBAVYG010000178.1:0-4576 GCA_049698675.1 Terriglobia bacterium | reverse complement strand
GTCCTGAAGTATTAGAAGTCGGTAGGTGGGACGTAGTAGGTGGGGCCGGGGCTTTTCCCCACCTACCACCTACGACCTACCTGCCCGCGTGCCTACCTCACCCCCAGCGGCTTCCCGAGGTTCGATTGTTTTCAGGATTTCATCCAGGAAGACCTCCTCAGGCAACGACCCATCGATTTGAGAACTTTCGTTGACGACGGTCTTCGGAACTGCGTGGACGCGGTACCTGGTAGCCCAATCGGGGAACTCCGTGGCCTCAATGGCGTCGGCGCGGATGTTGTCATTCTCCATCGCAAACTGATACGCCAGTCGCGCGGCCCGTGGGCAGTGAGGGCAGGTTGGAGTGACAAACACTTCGAGGTGGAGGGGTTGGGCGAGTTTGGCAAGTTTCTCTCGACTAGCTGGAAGGAGGCCCGAATCCTCCCTCGAAACAGCGAGGATGGCATCGAGCAAGGTGGAAAACTCGTATCCGGCAGGCATGCCATAAAACCGAATGCCGTAGTCCTTCCCGTTTCGGATTACGGTGGCGGGAACCTTATCCACGCCGTATTCACCCACCTTCCCCTTGTCGAGCAGGAAGTTGAATACCTCGAGCGAGAGCTTGTCGGAAAGGCCGGCCAGTTCCTTCACAAGTTGCAGCGTCTCGGCGCCAAGCTCCAGGTTCAACTCCTGGGTTAAATGGACCAGCCTTACCGGCTTCACCATTTGTTGCAGTCTTTCGCGGATTTGAGCGGCATCCTCGTCGCGGATCAGTCCCATGGCAACCCCCTGGCCGGCAAGCACGCAGCGCCCCGGCCTGCCGGAGTAGGTCGGACGCTTGCGCCGGGTGCTTTAGCCCTGCCCTCCGCCTCGTGTCATTGCGAGCGCAGCGAGGAACCTCGCTCTGATTCCTTCCTCTACAAACTGGGGCAAGATTCCTCGCTGCGCTCGGAATGACACCTGGGGCGTCGGGCACCTTATTCGATGCTCAAAGGCAGAGTTCGTTGCAGGACTTCGCGTCAAGCTGCGGGCTACAGCTCGCTTTCCGAATCAAAGCCAAACTTCTTCATCTTGTAGCGAAGCGCGTCGCGGGAAATATCCAGAAGTTTGGCAGCGTGGGTTTGGTTTCCCCCCGTCTGCTTTAAGGCCAGACCGACCAATTCCCTCTCCACTTCTTCGAGCGAGGTGCCCTGTTTGGGCAACTCCAGGACAGGAATCATCCGGCCCGAGGCAAGCGGGCGCCAGGAGGTCGCCGTGGCGGTCACGAGGGGCTGCGATTCCACCGGCACGCAGTCCGGGATCGCAACCGGTGTAAGGTTCTCATAACTCTGCGGCTGGCCCGTCACTTGAATCGGAAGATAGGTGGGGCGGATGTAATCTGCCTCCTCGAGAATCATCGCGCGCTCGATGGCGTTCTTCAGTTCGCGGACGTTTCCGGGCCAGTCATAGGCCAGCAGCAGGTTGCGAGCCTCCTGCGTGATGCCCCGGAGGCCCTTTCGAAACCGGAAGTTGTAACGCTCGATGAAGAAGTCCACGAGCGGAAGAACGTCTTCCTTCCGGTGCCGCAGAGGAGGAATGAAAATCGGGATGACACTGAGACGATAGAAAAGGTCCTGGCGGAAGACACCCTCCCGGACACCTTGTTCGAGGTCGCGGTTCGATGCCGCGATAACACGCACATCCACCCCGATGTCCTTGATTCCGCCAATGCGCCGGATCGTTTGGTCTTCCAGAACCCGCAGAAGCTTCGCCTGCAGGTAAGTTGACATTTCACCGATTTCGTCGAGGAACAGGTCCCCGCCGTCGGCCACCTCGAAGAGGCCTTTCTTCTGCGCCTTGGCGTCGGTGAACGCCCCGCGCTCGTGCCCGAATAATTCGGCCTCCATCAAGGTTTCCGGAATGGCCGAACAGTTGATCGGTACAAAAGGCTTATCGGCGCGCACGCTGTCATAATGGATCGCCTTCGCGATGAGGTCCTTTCCTGTGCCGCTCTCTCCCTGAATCAGCACCGTGGACGCTTCGCTGGCTGCCACCTTGCGCACGAAGTTCATCAATTCCAGCATGCGCGGGGACTTGCCGACCACCTCGTGGTATCCGGAACGCTTCCGCACCTCTTCCCGCAGGCCATCGCGCTCGGATCGCAACATCGACCGGTCGATAGCATTGGCGATGGTGATCTGAAGCTCGTCGAAATCCAGCGGCTTCTTGATAAAATCCAGGGCGCCCAGTTTGATTGCAGTCTTGATATCGTCAAGCTGGGGATCACCCGTGATCATAATGACCGGGATGGAAAGATTGTTCTGTTTGATCTCCCGCAGGACTTCAATTCCACTGAGGTCGGGCAAGCGCACGTCAAGCAGGATCAGGTCCGGCAACTCGGCGCGGATCTGCGCCAGTCCCCCCGTGCCGCTTTCGGCCTCCAGGGCCGTATAGCCCCACTCCTCGAGTTGCCGGCGGACGGACCAGCGAATCAGCTTCTCGTCGTCGACAATCAGGACTTTCTCATTGGGCATAGATTTCTCTGGATTCCTCGACCGCCTCACGCATGGGCAAGCGGATAATAAAACGGCTTCCTTTTCCGAGCTTGCTTTCGACGCTCAACGTGCCCCCATGCTGGCGAATGATCCGCCGGCAGAGTGACAAGCCCAACCCCGTGCCTCCCCGCTTGGTTGTGTAGAAAGGACGGAAGATGCGCTCCAGAGATTCAGGAGGTACACCTACCCCGGTATCGCTCACCGAGATTTCCACCAGGTCCGCCTGGCCCGGCCCGCCAGGAGCGGCGAGCTTGGCAGCAACCGTGATTTTCCCTTCCCGCTCGATGGCCTGGACGCCGTTCAAAACCAGGTTCAAAAGCACTTGGTGAAGCTGTTCCGAATCCATGCGAAAGGCAGGGAGCTCTGGAGGAACCTGAATAGAAAACTCCACGTTTTTTGACCCTGTCTGCTGACGAGCGAGATGCAAGGTTCGGGCAAAAGTGTCCTTCAAGTCAGCCCGGCCGAACTGCGGAGGCTTGGGCCTGGCATACGCGAGCATGTCGTTCAGCACTTTCTCGATTCGCCGCACCTCCTGACGCAAATCCTCCATGACTTCCCGGTCCGGGTGATCCTCGGGAAAATCCTTGGAAATAATCTCGATGGCACCGGCAATTCCGGCTAAGGGGTTGCGAATCTCATGAGCCACTCCCGCGGCAAGTTCCCCCATCGTCGCCAGATGCTCCGCCTGGAGCATTTCTGCATCGTGGGCCCCCTGGCAGTGATCGCAAAAATCCTTCCAGCGGTTGGCCAGCGTATGGATCTCCCTTTCCAGGGCCATCGTGCCACCCTCGAGCTTCGCCGGCATCGCGAGAGAGACGTAAGTGGGAGCGATTCTTCGGATAGCCGTGCGGAGCTCCCCGAGCAAAGCCCAGGACCGGCGCTCCTGGTAAATGAGCATCCCTATGGCAGCGGAGAGAGCCGCGAGTAACGGAATGGCCAGCTCGAGCCGAGAATTCAGCCCGTTGCGGAACCACTCATGCGCCGTGAGCAGGACGATTCCTACTATGGCAGAGATCAAGACGACTAGATTCTGGCCAAAAGTCGGAGGGAACCTGAATACGCGTTTTAGGGGATCCGAATTCAAGGTTATGACATTTCCTCTGCACTGACTTACAGGCTTAATTTTAACATACGGTGATGAGTGTGGCCAGAAAGCCCGAAACATTTTTCGAGGAGATGAAACACTCCGTAGTCGCCGATGCGACGAACCGGCCCTTGATCGCCTGTGTCATTCCGAGCGAAGCGAGGAATCTCGCTCTGAGTGCAAGTCGAGAAGTCGACAGTCGAAGGTCGAAAAGTCAAAACTCCTTGACCTTTGACTCTCGACTCCCTGACTCGGCAGAGCGAGATTCCTCGCTTCGCTCGGAATGACAGGGTACTACCTGCCGCCAGCCGACTGCCCGCTTACTTCCATCCCATTCGGTCGCGAAGAGACGTAACGTGCGCGATATGGTGCCGGCCGTGCCAGGCATACATGCCAAGGAGTTTGTCCAGTGTCACCACTCCCATTTCAGGGTGCCGGAAGGTGCGCGCAAAATCCTCTGCGCGCAGGGACCTCAATAGGAGTACAAAGCGCCGGTGCAGAGATTCCAGCAAGGAAAGGGAAAGCTCCGCAGGCGCTGTGCGCGCATCCTCAAGGGTTGCCCAGCGTTCCTGGTCATAGGGCTTGATGGTCGGCTCGTCCTCCGTTAAGGCAAGCCTGAAGCGCACGTAGGCATTCATGTGCGCGTCGGAGAGGTGATGGACCACTTGTCTCACCGTCCAGCCGCCGGGACGGTAGGGAGTATCGACCTGCTCCTGCGTTAACCCTGCCAGGGCTTTGCGGAGCTGCGCAGGCGCCTGCTCGATTTGATCAATCAATTGTTGTCTCTGTTCGTCCGTAATGACTCCTTCCCACTTGAACTTCCCAATGGGATATTGCAGGTCCATAGATCCATGCCTCCTTTATCAGATTGTTCGGGTCCCCGGTGAAAGACGAGCCCTCATCATTCTACTCCGAAATCCAAATCGGCGGGCGGCATCAACACTCGCTGCCGCGCGAAAGCAGGCTATCCCGCATTTCT
>JBAVYG010000177.1:0-7543 GCA_049698675.1 Terriglobia bacterium | reverse complement strand
CGGGCATCCTGCCCGCGACATTCTGCCCCCGACCTCTTGCGGGAGCGGGACGCTCCCGCGACAGCGGGCGAGACGCCCGCGCTACATCACTAGACGAACCACTCCTCCGCAGCGCCGCGAGATGCCTGCTTGGAAGGGACGCCGTTTTTCAGTGCGTCTTCCATGCCCGTGACGAACGTGTCGATTTCCTCCAGCGTCGTGTAAATGTTCGGCGACACCCGGAGGGCCTGATAATCAAAAACCTGGTTCGGCGGGGCGCCGCCGACGAGCGGGACGACGATGATCCGGTACTTGTCCATCAGAAATTTCGCGAGGTCCCGGACATCGATCCCGTCGATGTCGACCGCCGCGACTCCCCACGCCTGAGCCGGCTTGCTGAGGTCCGTCAGCATCTTGACGCGCGGATGAACCTTGAGGGCGTTGGCCCAGCGCAGGGTCAGATACCGCAACCGCGCCGCCTTGCGCTCCGTGCCGACGGCCTGATGGAAAGCCAGAGCCTCCCCCAGCGCCGCCCGGATGGCCCACGGGTGCGTCCCGATGGCCTCGAACTTTCGGATGTCAGTGTCCTGCTGTTCGGGGGCTGCCTGCAGGGGCCAGAATCTCGGGATCATCTCTTTCCGAACGTACAGGCAGCCGTTGCCGATCGGCGCCAGCAGCCATTTGTGCAGGCTGACGCCATAGGCGTCGCACTCGAGATCCCTCAGCTTGAACGGAAAATGCCCGAGCGCGTGGGCGCCGTCGACGATGGTAACGATCCCCCTCGAGCGGGCCAGGCGGGAGAGCCGCGCCACGGGAAACATCTGGGCCGTCAAGTTGGTGACGTGGCAGAAATGGAAAACTTTCGTATTCGGCGTGATGGCCTGCTCGAACCGCCGGTAGAGATCGTCCCCCGTCGTCGGGACGGGGAATTGAATGCGGTTCACCTTGATGCCTTCGCGCCGCATGCGCTGGTCCCATGTCGTCAGCATGCGGGGGTAGTCCTGCTCGGTCGTGAGCACTTCATCCCCGGCCTTAAGGTCGATCCCATTCTGCACGATTTGGAGCGACTCGCTGGCGCCGCGCGTCAGGGCCATCTCCTCCGGGCCACATCCGAACTCCGCGGCCATGCGCAAGCGGATCGTCTGGATGTGCTCGGCCACGATGCCTTGATAATAGATGGGCGCCATGTTGATCATATCCATGTACCGCATTTCCGACTCCAGCGCGACCCGGGGCGTCGGGCAGGTAAAGCCGTTATTCAGGTTGATCAGCGTGCGGTCCAGCTTGAAGTCCATCTGGATCTCTCGCCAGTAGAACTCGTCTGCCGCGACCTCTTCGGGCGGCGTGTTTGCGACCGCCTGGCCAGCTTCCAAGGCGCGGGCGAGAGCCATCCCTCTGGCCGCGGATGCGACCGCCCCGGCGGCTCCGGCCGCACGCAGAAATGACCGTCGACTCCACATTGTAGACTTCATCAAAAACCTCCTTGACCTCTCTGGCGCTCATTTTGAGGATCATATTATAAGGGAGCGCAAAAAGAAGGCTAGTGATTGTTTCTTTGGTTTGGCAGGCAGTTCTAGTCTGGCCAGCAAGTCCGCGATTGAACCTGTCGGCGCCTTTGCACTTGCGACCTCACTTTTGTGCGCCATGGAAGTGGCCACAGCGGTTGTGGCTGCCCAGTGATGAGCCGGAATACTAATCACATTCAATGGCATCGTAATGCAGCCATGGAGAACCGCCCAGGTATATCCCCGGAATCGGCGGGTCTGCGCAGCCCCGTTAGTTCGCGCCGACGGCTCCAGCCTCTTTACTAGACGGCGCTTGAAGGAACAAAACGTGAAATGGCACGGTTGCCCTTATGGCTGCCGTATGCCAGCCGATCCCCTGTGCTTTCGACCGAATAGGAGATGGTTGGCAAAAAGCAAAAACGATATGAACACAGCCGCGCAATTCGCTGCGAACCAATCCGGACTCTCAAGGGCTCGAATACGGTCGATCAAGGCCCCTTGCTGCCGGCTGATGATTATGTACTGGGCCACAACGCCCGCAAACACGAACGCCGAGAGCAGCACGACCCATTCGAGGAGACGCCGCGACCACTTGTGCATAATCCTTTGTGACGACGACTCCCAACTGAACGCCTCAAACGCAGCTGCCGGTCCTGGTGACGGAGCGTGAGACAGCAGGGTGTTGACCTTCGCTGCAAGGACATCACGAATGTACGACCCTATACGATGAATGCGCCAAGCATTGACTAGCCAGAGCCCTCCGGTTGCTGCTGCAAGCGGAGGCACAAGGTACAGCGCCATCTCTCTTGACAGGGAGGCGCCGCCGGCAGCACTGCCGGCGGAAAATGCGAAGGAGAAGAGCGCTCCTGAGATCCCAAGCGACAGGAAGACAAGTCTTTCTCGCCACTTGATCATCTCCAAGAGTTCTTGGCGTAATGCTGAGAACTCGGCCAAGTGCGCCTGAAGCGCAAGCTGGACGGGATCAGTCGGCATTGTTTTAACGGACCCTTTCCCAAACGCAGCGGTCTCCCAATGGAAGATCACTGTCTAACGGTCAAGCTCACCTGCCGCGGCAGCCAGTGAGAGAGTGAACCCTGGAAAACCGCGTTGCCGCCACGGGCAGGTGCAGCGTCTTGTTAGCCGGTCTGATCGGGTACCCGACCGGGATCGCTTAGATCGATGGTTAGCGTATAGTACTGCGTAACTTCCTTGTCGATCTTTGAAAAATACTGCTCGAGGAAATGAGTCGTAGCGTACAAGGCAAATTCTGCGTCACTGCGAGAAAAATGGTAGCCTGCAATGTCTGCGGCATGAGCGCCGGGAACGTTGCCAATCACGCGAATGGAGTCCGCGACGTGAAGCAGGTGCTCGGGGATCTGTGATGGTTTTTGCTTGCGGAACTCTTGAATCATGTCCTTCAACATGAGGCCGTGACCCTTCTTGTTTGTGGGTTGCTTTTTCAATAGGCGCTGATACCCGAATTTTAGGACACCCTCAAGAGTTCGCCGCGACATCGCCACACATGATCGGTAGTTGGCGATCTCAAGTGATCGTTTGGCCTCATCAAGTGACTGCTGGATGTTTTCGGGAATATTGCGAGACGGATCCCAGCCTTGGGCGCCTGCCAGCATGCCCGCGAATAGGCCCTTTGTCTGATCATCGGTCCTCCATTCTTCGGTGACCTCGAAGTCGTCTACCGTATGGAAGGAAGGCGGGCACTCTAAGAAGATGCCTCGGAAGCATTCCCGCGCGAAGTCAGCGTGATTTGAGAGAACGACGATTTCACCCAGGACAGACGCATGAACCGAAATGAAACGGTCTTCATCGCGATCCAAGCGCCGAATCAGAAGATGCGGATCGAGCTGGCTTATGACTTGCGCCATGGGGTGGCCCGCAGGGATTTTGGAATCTTGCTGCGTGTGGAATCGCAAGTGATCTACAGACTGATTCCACCCCGAACGCGCGAGAAACGCCACGTTCACGTCGAGGGGGCTAAACCGTGGCTTCGCGCGCAAGCAAAAGACTGGGGCGCTGGATGCCGGATCCACGTAGCAACTGAGAGGATGATTTACAGGATTTGACACGTCTAGCCTCGGGCGTTATCCAGCCACCTAACGATCGCGCTTGAGCCGCGGCGAGCGAGTGCGAGCCAGCGGTCCGCTTCAGCGCGCTGTTATGCCGGCCGAATCTCGTCTCTGACACGGTTCCACTCACGCTTGAAGATCTGGCGCGACAGATCCATGACTGCCCGGTGAAGGTTCGGGAAGTCTGCCTCGGCCTCCCGTCCCCGTCCAACAGCGGAAACCATGTGCTGGATGAGATCCTCCAGGCGCCTGTGGTCGTCTTCGAGCGGATTGAGCATCATGGCGACCTTGTGCTCCAAGAGCGTCACGCGCCGGTACTCCTCATCCGTCCGTTGCTCGAAACCTGCAATGTGGTAGTGCATGGCGTTGCTTGTGAGTTTGGCAAGGAGATCCCTCAGGCTATTGATCCACGCTTGCCGCATCGGCGCGACTATCTGCTTGTTGGCGACCGCGAGCGACGACGCCACCTGGCGTCTAACAACGAGCCAGGCAACGATCGGCCCGACGAACACTGCCAGCATAGCGACAACAAGCGAGAGAACAGGTATCGTTTTGTCCATTTGCCTCATCGCGGCCTAACAACCCGGTTCAGCGGTGTCGGTAGGCCGCCCTCTGCAACCCACTGTTGGCGGATCATTTCTTCAAAATATCGGCAAAGACATTGCTGATCGCCTCCATCCACTTCGCAGGCACATCATCCGGCGACTTCCACTGCGAGGTGTGACTGAAGGCCCGAAAAGGCTTGTCGCTGTCAGGTGGGACATAGCCAAGCGCTTCTTCGAGACACTTGTCGAGGACAATTACGGCACCGCCTTCTCCAACCGCCTCGCCAATGGGCTTGTTGAACTTCTCCGCTCCCGGCGTCCCATAGTCGCCGTCATGAACCACAACGGGCGCGATATTCAGCTCACGCAGGTACTTCACGAGAGAAATAATCGATGCCTTGCCACGTGCCCTGACAACTTGGTAGCGTGCAGCGATTAACTTCTGGGTCTTATCCGGCAGGAGCCGCGAGGTATTCCTGATTGCAAGGACCTCTGAGTCGCCTTCGACAACAACTACACGTTCCGCAAAGAAGACTCGCGACAGTTCATCGTCGAATACCTGGACCATCTTGACGCGGTCCTTGTCTTCAGGCGACAACCTGCCAAGAGCCGAAGATACGCCGTAGTTGCTGGCAAACGCGCAGTCAGTGTCACCGATTGCCATTCTCGTAATGCTCTGTGGATCACGGCTCAAGTCGATCATCCACGGTGACTGGGTCGTGCAGATGATTTGGTCGGATTCGCCCAGAGAGTAGATGGTGTCCCTAAGTAGGTTCGCCGCAGAAGGATGGAGAAACAGTTCAGGCTCCTCGAATGCAACGAGAACTGGTCGTGTCTGTAGTTCCTTCTGCATCTTGAGGCGTGCGTGATAGCGGAGCATCGCGAACGCACAAGTCCGAATCAGCCCGGTCCCCTGGCGGGAGGCTCCCGTCCGTATGTTCGAGAAGACTTTGATGTCATACTTTGGGCGGAGGATTTCGAGGAGGTCCTGCATGGATGGCTCGATCGCTACGCCGCACTTTGGGAAGACATCGGCGATGATCGTGTTGATTTCCTTCACCAACCCATGAACGAGGGAAGCTTCATCAGCGGGGTCCATCTGCTTTTCAAGCTGTTTGAGTTTTTCCTGTATTTCTCCAGCTAGAGGGGTGGCACCGATCAGGTCTTCAAACAGCAGAGACAGACACTCGCCAAGAGGGAACCTTTTCTCGTCGGACTCAATCTCCTTCGACTCCGTGAGAGCTGGAATATGAATCAACCGAGGCAGACGGGAGAGAACATTTTGCGGAATTCCTCCTGGGTTCAAAACCCAGGTCGGTTGTGCAGTTGTATCGAAATCAAGCGCGTCTGGGATTGACTTCTGCCACTCTTTGGGCAGTTTGGCATCAGGGTCAGCTAATCCGAGACCATCCTTAACGACTTCCGCCGGCAGTCCTCCGTCGAGAAGATCTTTAACCTTCTTAGCCTTCTCGAACGCGGGTTTGAGAGCCGAGGGATACTCCTGTGTCTCAATCTTCGGCTTTGTTGTGTCAGTCGTGAGCGACTTCCGATAGACGAATTGATTGTTGACGACCCGCCCCCGAAATCCTCGACCTGCCGCCACCTCAGCCGGGATATCGCCAAAGTACGCCGTGATGGTTGTCTGTCCTGTGCGCGTTCCGTCGGCTCGTTCCAGAATGTCCTGCTGTGACAACTTCTCCTTTTCGAGGGACAGTAGTGCCTCGACCGCCGCTATGATCGAACTCTTGGCTGTATTGTTGGGACCGACAATGAACGTTGAAGGAGAAAGATAAATGGTAGTGTTCTCAATGCGCCGGAAGTTCTCCAAATCGAGTCGCAACAGTCTCATATATTCCTCCTCGCCAACTCTTGCCCACGCTGACCTGCACAAAGCCCTTCCCGGTTGGCATAACCAGAAAGCGCCAATGCCGAGTGCGCAGGACATCTACCACGCGGTCGTAGAGCCTCGGAGTCGGCTGGCCTGGGAACAGCCCCAACGGTGAGCGACGATTCGCGGGTTTACCACCCCCTGGCCTTGTACCATCTGGCGCAGGGCTGGCCCCCTCCTAAAACAGGAGGGGAAATTGTTCATGACGCCTAGCCTCCCAGAAATCCTCGGGCTGGCCAGAGGCTGACTTAATTAGAGACCCACTCAACCTGCGATTCAAGTCCGAAATCTCGTGCAGCGGGGCAACTTATTTCCTCATCCTTGGACATTGCGACGCCCCACCTTGTTACCAGCAATGCCACAATAGAGGCCGTCGCCGAGGCGCGAGGTCTTGTGCCCTGCAAGGGCACCGTACAGTAGCCGGGGGCAACGCCGCCGGTAAAGCACCAAGATAGCCTACCGACCCTGAAGGGGTCGTATTACCTGAGCTGCGGGACGCAAGACCGGCGTGACGCCACCCGAATTCGACCCTTTCAGGGTCGGGCCTTGTTGGGGGCGCGTTTTCCGGGGGCGTGGCCCCCGGCTACATTATCCCTCCCCTTCGGGGAGGCACGGAGGCACAGAGGAAAGGCCCTTTCTTTTCAGTTCTCAGTGCCTCTGTGTCTCTGTGGTGAGAGGTTTGTTTGACAATTCTTTCACGCTTCAAAACGATCTCTGCGCCACGCCGCGAGATGATATTGGCGTTTTGAATAAGTGCCTAAAATGGGTGACTACATCCCAGAGGCAATCTGCTGAGCCACTTTCTTGACCTGATCAATGGTAAGCAGGGTCCCTGTGAAACCCAAATAGGTGGCCACCGAACCGGAGCCTTTTCCTTTCTTAAAGGCGACAAAGTATGGGTAATTGCCCGGCGGTCCGATAAACGCGGCATCTCCCACCCCTTGGATCTCTGCCTTCACCGTACCTTTCATGTTTTTGGTTTGTGAATAAAGCGCATCGGAATAAAGCATCCTCTGGACCATTAGGATCAGCTTCCCATCCTTGTCGGCAAAATTCAGGTCGCCCCCTGCTCCTTTCGATGGGTCTGCGGGGACGAGTTTAACTCCATGAAGTCCGGTGATCTTCTCGACGTCCTGCACCGTCACATACTGGGCTCCCGATGCGGGCTTGGTCTGAGAAAAAACCGTCGAAGCACTCATAACGAACAAAGTGAATACAAACAGAACCGTCAGCCAGCGATGCATAATGACTACCTCCTTTGATTTGTGGGTGCAATTCTGAGTCTTGGTCGTGGGTGGCGCATACGTTGTCTTTTATGTATGCGCCCCACGAACACGCGCAACATCCGTGTCACCGCGTCCCACCCGTGGCCTGTCCAGGCTTGTTAAAGGTCGCCGACATAAAAGGCGATGTCGGCGCCACCCCCGGTTCCACAACCAGCCCCAACGCCCGGTGCAATGCCTTACTGCTTCACCAGCTCGACGCGGCGGTTTTTGGCTCGGCCGTCCTCGCTGTCATTCGACGCCACGGGAGCGTAGGGGC
>JBAVYG010000176.1:0-2637 GCA_049698675.1 Terriglobia bacterium | reverse complement strand
GGGAGGAAGTAGCCGGGAAGTTTCGACTGAGAAAGCGAAAAGAAAACGAATATCACAACCGACCAGGTGAGGAGAAACAGAGTTGAGCGGTTTTGCTCGAGCCTGATTTCTCTCCATCGCTTATGCTGGCTCCATCCCGCCCAAAGCAGAGCGATGCTCCATGGGAAGAACCCTGCCAGGAACACAGGGAAGTAATAGAGCGGACCGCCCTTTCGATGCACAAGGCCGCCGGAAAACCTGGCGAGGCTCTCCTCGAGAAGCGCATAGCGCGGGAAGTCCGGGTATCGAATCGAGACGGAAATGAACCAGGGCAACACGGCGGCAAGAAATACCGCGCATCCTAATCCCCAACGTAGGTGTTTCAATTCCCGGAGCTTGCCACGCAGCGCCTGGTAAGCGATGACGGAGAGTAGCGGGAGCAGGAAACCGACAGGGCCTTTGGTGATCGTCGCCAATCCCATGGCCAGAAACATAAGGATGTCCAGCCCTGGACGGCGGAATTCCGCAGCCTCAGCAAACCAGAAACTCGCCATCGCCAGGGTGATGAGGAAAGCGAGCGTCATGTCGAAGATGACCAATCGGGAAAACACCATCGCCAGCGGGGCGGTGGCAATGATCACGCCGGCACGCACGGCCGTGGAATCGCCGAACATCCTGCGTGTAAGGAACCAGGAAAGCAGCAACAGGCATAATCCCATCAAAGCGGAGGGCGCCCGGGCAGACCACTCGTGAAGACCCGCAACCTTGAATGAAGAGGCTACTAGCCAGAAGAAGACCACCGGTTTATCCAGATAGGGCAGGGCATTGTAGTGGGGAGTGAGCCAATCGCCCGAGGCGAGCATCTCCCGCGCCACCTCGGCATTCCGGCCCTCGTCAGGCTCCAGCAACGGCAAGCTTCCAAGGCCGGCGAAGAAAAGGCAGCCCGCCAGAACAAAAAACAAGAGCAAAGGCAGGACGAGCTTCAATCCTGAGGCAATCCTCGCCCGGCGCAGCATTCTCGCGGGGTCGACCTGGAGATCGCCAGCCATGGACTCAGTTGACATGGGTAGATGAATCGAATGCGTGGCCAAGAGTTCGAATTGACTCCGATAGTGACCGTTCTGGTGACGCCCAGCGAAAGACGAGGACGAGGCCTCCCGCTTGGTATGGGGGCGAGACGTCGCGCAGGAACATCTCCGCACTCAGGCGGAGGCCCGTTCCGCCGCCTTCTCTGTGTTGCTCGAGGTCGCGGGCGCCTCCACAACCTCGAGGATATCACTATAGTCGATCCAATTCTTTTTCATCCAGCGCACCGCCCAGACATCGGCCAGACCCTTCTTAAGCCTGCCCCACGTTCCGTACTTGGTTTTTCCGCCCAGGCGCGGATGATGACTCACGGGCACCTGCGTTACGCGGAACCCGCGGATTTTGAGCAGCGTGGGCAGAAATCGGTGCATGCCTTGATAAAGCTCCAACCGCTCCAGACATTCACGCCGGTAGGCCTTGAGCGTACATCCCGTATCGGCGATGTTTTCAGTGGTAAGCCAGTTTCGAAAGCCGTTTCCAATGCGTGACGAGATTCGTTTCCAAAGGGTATCTTGGCGATGAACACGCACGCCGCAGACGGCATCCCATTCGCCTAGCATCTCCGCCAGGCGCAGCATTTCCGCGGGGTCGTTCTGGAGGTCGCCGTCGATCGTCACCACCGCCTTTCCTCGCGCCAGGCGAAACCCCGCCGCCAGGGCAGCGGTTTGACCGAGGTTGCGGCGGAAGTGGGCGATGCGGATGCGCGCGTCCTTCTCTTGCGCTTCTTTCAACAGCGCCAACGTCTGATCGCTGCTTCCGTCGTCCACAAACAGCATCTCGATTTGCCCCGGAGCGGCGCGTAAAGCAGCCTCGAGCGACTCAACGAGCGGCCGGATATTCTCCGCTTCGTTATAAACGGGAATGACGACGCTCAACGAGATGCTTTCCACCCGTGCAATTCTAACATGCTCGGACCATCCACACTTGGATTTCGCATTCACACTCGACCTGAGCAAGGCCAACAGCTAGCGAGACATGAGCCAATCGGAAATGGCGGTGGAATCTCGCGTGCATCCTAAGTGGGCGAAGATGAATCCAAAAACAGTGATGCGGCGGCAGTGGGGTCGCTGGAGGGTAAACATGCAGAAGGTGAACATGCCGAGGCTGAAATTCGGGATTGGTTGTATCTTGATCGCCAGCGCACTTCTGTTTGCCGGGTGCCAGGCACTGAAGCTCGGCCAGTCTGCCGACGACAAAGCCATCACCACACAGATCCAGGCCAGGCTCTTTGACGACCCCGTACTGAAAACGCGCGACATCCACGTGACTTCGGACAAAGGCACCGTGACACTCACCGGGACGGTCGGCACTGAGCTCGAGAAAGCGGCCGTGGAGCGCATGGCCGGCCAAGCCGAAGGAGTGAAGACCGTTGTCAACCAACTCGCGGTCACTTCCCCGCTCGCTGCCGAGGCAACACCGCCGCAGTCGCCCACTCCAACCTCGGCCCGATCCGAGCGCCCTCCAGCTTCCGGGCGCCGCCATCATGCGGCCAGCTCCAGCAGCGATGAGGCTACAGCCGACCAGTCTTCCGCTCCAGAGGCGGCGAACCCACCCGCAATGACCGCGCAGGCG
>JBAVYG010000175.1:0-22249 GCA_049698675.1 Terriglobia bacterium | reverse complement strand
GGATTGTTCTCGCCAGTCTCGAGGGATGGAAGTGTGAAATGGACTTCGGGAATTACTTGCCCTTTTTCGCCTTCAACGCCCCGGCCACAAGAAAGGGGCGAGGACATGCCCAAATAAAAAGTCATTGATTTTGGTAGTGGAAGTCGGTTTATCATAGGACGGTCGGCGCTAAAAAGAGCAAGATATCATGCCTGGGTCTTGATTGCAGCATTCTTCGGGCCAGAACAATCACCCCGGGAGGAAGTCCTATGACATTGTGTCGTCGTGTGGTATGCTTATAACTTGCATAAATTCAAATGTTTGCGCGAATTAAAACAATCGTGTTACTTTCTTTCCTGGTGCATTCTGAAAAGAGGAATTCAATCCTATGAGCCTCAGTCAACTTGCTCTAACTATAAAAGAGTCAGTCACTTTGAAGCTGAATGAGACCGCTGCCCTGCTCCGGGAGAAGGGCGAGCCAGTGATTCACCTGGGCGGCGGCGAGCCCAAAGGCAAAGCCCCAATGGACGCGGTAATCAGTTGTACATCCGTACTAAATACCGGTGACATCCGTTATACGCCACCGGATGGCATTCCGGCACTCAAGAAGGCCATCATTCGGTACACCGAGGAGCGCTACAACAAATTCATCTCGGCGGATAACGTGATCGTCTCGGGTGGAGCCAAGCAGGCGATAATGGTATTGCTCCACGCCATCCTCGATCCGAAGGATGAAGTCATTTTCCCGGCCCCCTATTGGGTGAGTTACCCGGAGATGGTGAAACTCGCGGGCGGCGTTCCGGTGGTCGTCACGCCCGAGGACGGCAGCTTCCATCCTACGCTGAGAGAAATTGCCGAGGCCGTGGGCTCCTATACGAAGGCGATCATCATTAACAGCCCGAATAATCCCTCGGGTGCAATGTTTTCGAAAGATTTTATAGCCGAAATAGTCGAGTTCTGCGAAAAGAAAAGCCTCTACTTGATCATGGATGATATCTACAACCGGCTGGTCTTTGAGGGCAAGAGTGCTCCCATCTGCTACGACTACATGGAGAGGCCCTTCGAGCAGTCCAAGCTCGTGGTCATCAACGGCGTGTCGAAGATGTACGCCATGACCGGCTTCCGCATCGGCTGGGGCATTGCCAACAAGGAACTGGTGGAAGCCATGGCGACCCTACAATCGCAGCAGACCTCCGGCCCCTCGGCGCCCTCGCAATGGGCTGCGGTGGGGGCCTTGAACGGCGTGCAGTCCTCCGTCGAGAACTTGCGCATGACCCTGGAGAATAACCGCAACGTGATGGTCGAGCGCCTGCGAGCCATCGAGGGCGTCAAGGTGACCAAGCCGGATGGCACTTTCTATTGCTTCCCCGACTTCAGCGCCTATATGAAGGATTCGCAGGAGCTGGCGAATTTCCTTCTCAATAAAGTCCGCGTCGTTACCGTTCCAGGCAAGGAATTCGGCTTCGAAGGTCATCTGAGGCTAAGCTACTGCGGCGCCATCCGGGAGATCATGGAAGGGCTGGAGCGTATCCAGTGGGCGCTGGACCCGACCTCGGCAAACGAACTCTACCTGGGCGACCGCAAGCTGGTGAGGGACTGGCTATGAATATCTACCTCGACGTTCAATCTCCCGCTGTGCAGGAAGCTGGCACGCTGGCCAGCGACTACGGGCTGCAGAATCACGGCCTGACGAACCTGCGCCGGGTCTACTGGAACCTGCCGACTCCCGCTCTCTACGAGGAGAGTGTGTTCCGATCGGAAGCCCGGCTCACCCACCTCGGTCCCTTGGTGGTGAGCACCGGCAAGCACACGGCGCGAGCCGCTCCCGACAAATTCGTGGTCCGCGAACAAGCCACCGAGGACAGGATCTGGTGGGGGCAGTACAACCGCCCCTTCACCAGCGAGAACTTCAGCGCTCTGCTGGCTCGCTTGCAGGGCTATTTGCAGGGCAGGGACGTATTCGTGCAGGATTGTCGGGCCGGCGCTGACCCCGAGTACAGCCTGCCCATCCGCATTATCACGCAAAAAGCCTGGCACAGCCTCTTCGCGCGCGCCATGTTTCTGAAGATTCGGAACCAGGATGCGCTCAAGAAACACATCCCCGAGTTCACCGTCATCGCCGTGCCCGGCTTCCTAGCTTCGCCGCTGATTGATGGCACGCGCACGGAGACGTTCATCATCCTCAATTTCCGTGAGCGGCTCGCCGTCATCGGAGGCACGAGCTACGCAGGTGAAATTAAGAAGACCATCTTCACCGTGCTCAATTACCTGTTGCCGCTGGAGGGCGTGCTCTCCATGCACTGCTCGGCCAACGTCGGCCCGGAGGGCGACGTAGCCATCTTCTTCGGCCTCTCCGGCACCGGCAAGACCACACTTTCCGCTGACCCCAAGCGCCACCTGATCGGCGACGATGAGCACGGCTGGAGCGATAACGGCGTGTTCAACTTCGAAGACGGCTGCTACGCCAAGGTCATCCGCCTCTCAGCCGAAGCCGAGCCGCAGATCTACGCCTGCACGCGCCGCTTCGGCACCCTGCTCGAGAACGTCACCTTCGACCCCGTGTCGCGACACCTCGACTTGGACGACTACAGGGTGACCGAGAATACCCGCGCCGCATATCCTCTCGAATACATCGAGAATTCTCTGCCCGAGAAGCGAGCCGGCCATCCCAAAAACGTCATCTTCCTCACCTGCGACGCCTCAGGCGTGATGCCGCCCATCTCCCGCCTCAGCCCCGACCAGGCCATCTACCACTTCATCTCCGGATACACCAGCAAGATTGCGGGCACGGAAATCGGCCTCGGCATCGAGCCCGAGATCACCTTCAGTACCTGCTTTGGCGGGCCCTTCATGGTGCATCACCCGTACGCTTATGCGGAGCTGCTGAAGAAGAAAGTCCTCAAGCACGGGGCGAACGTCTGGCTGGTGAACACCGGCTGGACCGGCGGGTCCTTCGGGGTCGGCAAACGCATCAGCATTCATCACACGCGCGCTTTGCTGAACGCCGCCCTGAATGGAAAACTTAACCAGGTCGAGTACAAGAAAGATCCGGTCTTCGGCTTCGACGTCCCCACCACGTGCGAAGGCGTGCCCTCCGACATCCTTGATCCGGCTAGCACCTGGCCCAGCCGGGACGAGTATTTCAAGAAGTACGACGGGCTTGCCGCGCGCTTCATTGAGAACTTCAAGATGATGATGGCGGAGTGCCCGGAGCACATCCTGGAAGCCGGACCCAAACGCCTCACCCTCGTCTCTGCACGGTAGCGTAGGGGCGAGCGGCGCTCGCCCCACTGCGGGCCGAACGCCGTTCGGCCCTACACAAGCCGAAGAATTCTTGCAAGAGAACAAGAAATTACGACATTGCACTGCAGGGCCCGCGCTCCGGCCCGCCGATCTTAATGGCGGGCGGCTTTTGCAGCCGCACGAGGCCCCTGCTTGATCCACGCACCCCTTCTGACCAGGGCGGCTCGCTGAGCCGCCCTTTGTTTTCTGCTTGCTACCGCCTGCTTAGTGCCTACACCCCTGCACGAGCTGCGACGCATGATAGGAAACGGTAAATGGCAGGTACCTGGACGGCAGGCGCGGGGCTTCCTGGAGCTACCAGGAGCGTCTTTTGGCGGGGCGATACTTCGCGAGGTATTCGTTGAGATCTTGATCTGAAATCGTAAGATGGTGTTGCAGTGGAGACTCAGCGGTTTCCGCGAGGAGTTCTCTCTGAAGCTTTTGATAGCAGATTGCGGCCCCATCCTGGTAAGGGAAGTGCCTTTCCTCAAAGGCCCGGTTCGAGATGGTCAGCGTGAATTCCCGGTCTTCAGATTTCATGGCCACAACCCGGTAGCAGTAGTCCCTGCCGCGGGGCTTTAGTTGAAACCCGGTGTATTGGATGAGCACGCTCACGGTGCTGGATACCTCCAAAGTCGGGCGACTCTCGCCGGGCGGGAGCCGCCCGAAAAGTCATACCTTTACCACGTTTTCAGCTTGCAAACCCTTGGGCCCTTTGGTGACCGTGAACTCCACGGAATCTCCCTCGTTGAGTGATTTGAAGCCAGTTGCCTGGATGGCGGAGTGATGAACGAAAACGTCATCACCGGAAGCGCGTTGGATAAAACCGTAGCCCTTCGCGTTGTTGAACCACTTTACCTTGCCTTGTTCCTTCTCCATATGTTTCGTTGTTCCTTTTAATTCTGTAGATTCTCTTGTTCTGCTCTCGCAACCAATCGCCAAAAGCAAAAAAGCCACAAAACCATTGATTTTGTGGCCACCCTACTTCTCCGCTTTTCGGTCACAAAAACTGATCAAGCCTATCTACTTTACACGTTTGGGGCCAATCACGCCAGACTTTTCTGATTGGTAAAAGGGCTGCCTATGGACTCCTCGGGGACCTCCATGGTGAGTTGAGGAAACAGGCGAGGGAAGAACAATAGGCAGTAGGCAGAGTCGTCACGCGCCTTTTCGGTTCTCTCTTGTTTTTTGAATCGCCCACAGGATGCCCTGCAGAAGAAATCCTGCCAGGAAACCCCACATAAGATTGATAGTTAGCAGCGAAACCACTCCCACAAAAGCGGCAATAATGAGAAGCTGCGGGCGCCTAAGGATGTCGCGCAAATAAGCCGCGTGTTGAATTCCCACGTAAGCCAGCAACACTCCCAAGACGGGGGCGGGGATTAGTTTCAAAAGGTCTACGGCAGCGCGGCCAAACAACGCCAGAAGGATGCAAACCGCGCCGATAACGTAACTGGACCTGGGATTCCGCGCGCCAAATCTGTAATGTGCGGTGACCCCTCCTGAGCCGTGGCAGAGTGGCGGGGCCTGGATCATCCCGCCGAGCAGATTTACCAGGCCAATGCTGAGGCACAATCCGCGCACCGTGACGCGGCGAGCCTGGGCCCCATAGAGAATCCGGGCGGTGTTCTCGGTTGCCACAATGGAGTTGCCAAAGGTCAACGCGAATTGCGGGACCACCAGCAATGGCAAAACGCGTCGAAATTCGGCAAGATGTGGGTGCAGGAGAGTGAGCGGCAGTGGTCCCCAGCCCAGCGCGGGTAGCTTCCCCCATTGCGCCGTGAGACCAAGCGTGATCCCTGCCGTCAACAGGACCAAAGCCGCCGGAAGGCGACGCGAGCCTTGAAACGCCAGCAAAAGAAGGGCTCCGACGAGCGCGATTTCCCAAGGGGCGACCGTTCGGCCTGCCTCTAAAACCACCGCGGAGCGCGGGCTCAACATCAGTCGCAAGCCTTCACGCGCCAGCAAGAGCCCTAGACCCAATTGAATGCCCCTGACAATGGGTAGGGTGAACAGCTTGGCAAGCTTGGTGGCGAGGTTGGTAACTCCGACCAACCCTAGCAGCGCTCCCATCAGGAGTCCGGCGCTGGCGATCGACGAGGGGGAAAGCCCCATGGCCAGCGCAATCGCCGCTACGGCTTTGAAGGGCTGAACGGCCATAGGGATTTGGAAATAGCGGCCCGCCAAAACATAAGTGACCCCGGCGGCAAGAAACACCGCCGTCGGATTCACGTGATTCAGGGAGATGAGAGCAATCGCGATTGGAAACAGCACCCCGATGTCGCCGAACGCACCGGCCACATCCCACCGCGTCAGCGGCCACCGCATGCCGCGTGACTCCACGTTAGCTGCGACGCCCAAAGCTCAAGGCCTCCTCTGCAGGGGCCGGATGATCATCACTTCGGTAGCCTTGATGAGCGCCGCTGCCGTCTCTCCCACCTTCAGATCAAGGTCCCGGGAGGCGTCGCTGGTAATGATGGAGGTGATGGATTGCCCTCCCACATCCAGCACCACCTTGGTCAACAGGCCAACCGTTTGGAGCTTGACGATGCGGCCGACCAACTGATTTCGCCCGCTGATCACGTGCTCGAGCCCCGCCCCCATCCCTGAAATCGGCGCGGCGGGCGCAGCCTGAGCCGCAGAAGTCGCCTTTCCGCCCTGCCCGCGCTCGCCTCTTTGAAAAAGCAGGCGGTCAACCTCCGAACGCGGAACGCGATGATGGCCCCCCGGTGTCGTCACGGTCCTGATCTTTCGCTTGTAGATCCATTGCTTCAAAGTCGGATAGCTCACGCCTAACTCCCGCGCGGCTTCCGGGACGTGGAGAAGTTCCATACAGGATTGCCCCCGTTCAATATGGTTTAGGAGCTTATATTTATACGATTTGACGCGTCTAGTCAACGGGTGGGTTGCGGAAAGAAGCGCAGGCGCAGGGTTGCGAAGGGGGTGAGTGTCATCCTGATCCCGCCACCAAGCGCGGCGGGCCCTCCAGGACGACAGCGTGACATCCGTGGACTCGTCTGCCGAGCTGTCATTCTGAGCGCAGCGGAGCGGAGCGAACCCGCCGCGGCGGGTCGCCCTGGACTTTTCCGCCGACAAACAGCAGGGCGAGATGCTTCGTTCGGCCTAGGCCTACGGACTCAGCATGACAGTGAGCGGGCGCTCTCGCGAACGTCGCAGCGCAGGCCCTTTGCTTTCAACGGTTCGATTGGGCCAGCCTCACGCCGATTTTCCAGTTGCGGCGGTCCTGCGCCGGCCGGCGCTTTCCATGATCGCCCGCTATCCCGGGCCCGCAGGGTAGGCCGGTAAATCGGCGGGGCGCGGAGGCAGCTTCTTGGGGTGTTCCTGGATCTGTTTCATCACCAGCTCGATCGCTTTTTCAAGCTGCGGATCGTGCCCTTGCATCACCAAATCCGGCGTGTTATCGACCTCGATATCCGGGGCCACGCCGCGATTTTCAATCAGCCACTCGCTATTCAAGCCATAGAGCGAGAATTCCGGCCGCGTAACGTAGCCGCCATCCATCAGAGGCATAGAACCGCGAATGCCGCGCACCCCTCCCCAGGTGCGCATTCCAATAAGCGGCCCCAACTTGAATTTCTTGAAGAAATAACTGAAGAAGTCTCCGTCGGAGGCGGCATACTCATTGGTGACGCAGGCCATGTAACCATGGAAGACCGTGTCCGGAATGGTGCCGCTCTCGGAGTTGCGGGCTGACTCCATTCCCGCCAGCACACGGCGCAGGCGCTCAAAAATGATTTGGTCGACGAAGCCGCCGCCGTTGTAGCGCACGTCGAAGATCAGGCCTTCCTTGCGGACCTGGGGGAAGAATTGCTTTCCAAATTCGTTCAGTCCATCGCCGCCCATATTGGGAATGTAGACATATCCCACACGCCCGCCGGTGGCCTCCTCCACCTTCTTGCGGTTGGCGTTGATCATGTCGAGTTGACGCAGGGGATATTCGCTCCCGAGGGGTTTCACCACCACTTTCCGCGCCCCTTCCTCGCTGGGCTTCGAGTTCACCGTCAGCGTGACGTTCTCATTCACCGTGTTGATAAACAATTCGTAAGGGTTCTGCGGGGCGCGCAAGGACTTTCCGTTTACGGCCAGCAGATAGTCGCCCAGCTTCACCTCCACTCCGGGTTCGGTAAGCGGCGAGCGGAGCGTGGCATCCCAGTTCTCTCCGGAATAAATCTTCTTGAAGCGGTAGAGTCCGTGCGCGGTGTCAGTTTCGAAATCTGCGCCCAGCACGCCCACGTTAATGGGTTTCAAATCCGGGTAGTCACCACCTCCCACATAGGTGTGGGAGTTGGAAAGTTCCCCGATCATTTCGCCCAGGACATAGGTCAAGTCGTACCGGTCGGCCACGTAAGGCAGCAGCGGAGCATACCGCTCACGCTCCTTTTCCCAGTTGACGCCGTTCATTGCGGGTTCGAAGAAATAATCACGCTCCTGCCGCCACACCTCGTTGAAGATCTGCTTCCACTCGGCTTGCGGATCGACTTCCAGGCGCATCGAAGCTAGATTCAGCGCGCCTTCACCGGCTTTACGGGGTTCCTTTTCGGGCTTGGCGTCGATGATACCGTAGTTCTGCGGCCCCGGCATGCCTTCGTCTTCAGCGCCGCCGCCGGCTCCTTGGGGCGCCGCATAGAGGAGCTTCTTGCCGTCAAAGGAGAGCGCGTAGCTGGTCGCTGGAGTGATCAAGATGTTGTCCTTCCGCTCCTTCATGTCGTAAGCGTGGATGGCCGCCGCTTCGCCCGGCAACGGCCCCGAGAGGCCTGAGACAGGCATCGTCACGTAATAGACAAAGCCCTCCGCAGCGTTCAGCCCCTGGCTGTTTTCCGCAGGAGTGGGCAAAGCCACCACGCGCGCCGCGATGCCCTCGAGGTCAATGCGGAAGTCCTTCGGGACTTCCCTGCCCGCCGGCGCTTCCTCGGGCTTCTTCTCCTCTTTTTTCTCCGCCGCAGGGCTCTCGGATTTCTTTACACCGGCCTCATCACTCTGGGGAGCAAAAGGCGAGGGCAGGTCGGAACGCAGCGTCACCACATAAACGCGCGTTGCCTTAGGATTGGAAAACTCGAAGTCATAAACGCCCAATACTTCGTTGAAGTCACGGTTCGAAAGGAAATAAAGATATTTGCCGCCGGGGTCGAACACGGGGTTCCAACTGCTCGTGAAGCTCGTCGTGACCGGCGTGATTTTCTTGTCGGCCAGCGAATAAAGGTAAATCACCTGGTTTTGATTCTCAGCCGCCTTGGCGTAGACAACCCATTTACTGTCCGGAGCCCAATTGTAATCGGTCAGGTCGGCATACTTGCCCTTGTCGATTTGCGCAGGCTTCTTCTCCTCGATATCCACATAGAAGAGCCGCGTCTCTTTATCCGCGAACAGCAACTTCTTGCTGTCGGGCGACCAGACGGGAGCCAATCTGAACACCTTGCCATCGCTGGTGATGCGGATTTCCTTCCCCATGCCGTCTTGCGGCATGAGATAAAGCTCGTCTTCACCCGTGCGGTCGGAAAAGTAGGCGATCCATTTTCCGTCCGGCGACCATACCGCGTTTTTCTCGTGGATGCCGGGCGTCCGGGTCAGGTTGCGGATGCTGCCTTCCTTGGCGGGCACGGTGAAGATGTCTCCGCGAGCGGCGAAGACGGCGCGCTTGCCCTCGGGGGAGATGTCAAAGCCCATGATCAACCCGGCGACTCCTGCCCAATGCTTTCGCGCCAGGGGACGGTCGCCGGCCGGGTACACCGTTAGCTTGCGCGGCTCCTCGGTCTTCAGGTCGAAGACGTAAAGGAACCCGCCGTTCTCAAAGACGATGGAGTCAGGCCCCAGGCTGGGCCAGTTCACGTCGTAATCCTTGAAGTTGGTGAGCTGGCGAGTCTGTTTGGTCTTCAGGCTGTAGCTGTAAAGGTTCATGCGGTGCTCTGGACCTCGGTCAGAACCGAAATAGATCGTGTCGCCGTGCCACATGGGGTAAGTATCGGTGCCGGGATAATCCGTGATGCGCTCGTAGGCGTTGTTCTTGAAGTCGTAAATGGCGATGTCCTGGGCCATGCCGCCCATGTAGCGCTTCCAGGTGCGGAAATTGCGGAAGATGCGGTTATAGGCGATCTTTGTGCCATCCGGCGAAAAGGAGGTGAGCCCGCCTTTATCAAGAGGAAGCCGCTCCGGCAGGCCGCCATCGATGCTCACGCTGAAGAGCCGCCCGAACCAATCGTTATAGGTGTCGCGGCGGGAAAGGAATAAGATGCGCTTGCTGTCCGGGAACCAGGTGATGACCATGTTGTTCGGACCCATGCGCTCGGGCATGCTCACTGCATCCGGCAAGAAGGTCAGTTGTTTGGGTTCGCCGCCTTCCGACGGAATAACGTAGACGTTGAAGTTGCCGTCGTACTGTGCCGAGAAGGCGATCCATTTGCCGTCCGGCGAGAACTTTGGGAATAACTCCAGGCCGGGATGGGAGGTGATCCGCCGCGCCACACCCCCGGAAGTTGAGGCCAACCACAGATCTCCACCATAACTGAAAACAATCCTGTCCTTGTAAATGTCCGGAAAGCGCATCAGGCGGCCTTCGGTCATCTCCTCAGCTAAGCCCAGAGAGACGGAACAGAGCAAACTGATCGCAAGCCACTTCACAACTCGGTACATGCTTTGCCCCCTAAAGGTCGCGTTGAGCAGCGACCCTGATTCAACTAAAACAGCGGGCGTCATTTTACACCTCTTCGCGGCCAGCGGCATGCCTTGTTTGGTCCCACAGTAGACAGTAAGCAGTAAGCAGTAAGTAGTAGGCTGTGGGCAATTCAGAATTCATAATTCAGCATTTCCCCAGGCCCCGTCGCCTGTTACCACACACCTGATACCCCGGATCCAATCTCTCTTCCCTACCTACCACCTACGACATGCCACCTACCGTCTGCCACCTGAAACCTGTTCTTGTGGTTTCTATCCCGAATCCTGACTCCTGAATCCTGTTCTTCCCCACCTACCACCTACGGCCTACCATCTACCTCCTTTCTTTTCAACAACATTCCCGCTTTCAACGCGTAACTAGCTTTGTTGTCTATAACATTCCCGCTTAGCCCCCTGAGTTTTCCACAGCCGTCCTTTGTTTTCAACAACATTCCCGCTTCATCCCTTCACTTTTTAAAGTTACTACAGTTTGCTCATTCCCTGTCATGGCGACATATTGTCATATGGCGACGATACGAGCGGAGCCTCCTGCCAGCTCGACCCCTCAGGTGCAGTCGGCAGTAGGCAGTTCGCAGCAAGCAGTCGGCAGTAAGCAGTAGCCGGCAAGCAGTGCCAACAAGGAGCAAAGCAATTCACTATTCACCATACAATTGCCCTTATCGCCTGTCCCTTCTCTTCCATCTGCCGAATCCTGACTCCTGAATCCTGCTACAATCCTAGCCTATCTTCCGCCCCGCTGTCAAGAGACCCGGAGTCCGCTTCCGATTCGGGACTTGGGGCGAGCGAGGCGCAGAGCAAGAGCCCTTAACGGCTCTTCAGGAGCCAGAGGTGGCCCCTCAACTCTCCAGCCGCTAGTTCCTTCACGCCGGAGTCAAAGGTAACCAAGACGCCGTCCCGTTCCATCGCCTGCCAGAGGAGCAGAGCGTCCGTCCATTGCTGATGTCCCCTGACTCTTGCGGCCAGGGGCTTCAGGCCGGCGGGTATCTCGCGATCCAAAGGCCAGAATTCATGCCCCGCGTGGCTGGTGGCTTCGCTCAAGACCGCCAGGGCGGTCGGCGCGCTGACCGCGCCTTGGGTTACGGCGGGATTGGTGAGCAGACGCAACACGCCAAGTTGCGTCAACGTATTGGTGGCCCAGGCGTGCTGGCCGGATTTTGCGAACCAGGCATGAGCGGCAGCATGGCTTTGGTGTCGGGGCCAAAGCAGAGCGAGCAGAACGTTGACATCCGGCAGATGGCGATTCATTCTTCGTCGCAAAGTTCCCGCACCCGCGCACTCGTGATCATTGGAAAGTCGTCCGACGCGTCCAAGACGGGCAGTCCATTCACCTTCCGGGTTCCGACTTGATAGCGAGCCCCGCGGCGCACGAGCTCGGATGCGGCCTTGCCCAGCGAGAGCTGGCGACTCTTGGCATATGCCCGAATCGCCTCGCCCGCATCATCCTCCAGCGACAGTGTAGTCCGCATGGAAATATGATGCCACGCAGTACGTTCTGATGTCAACTGCTGCACGGTGATGCGGTCATGAAAAATAGCTCCCTCCTTGCATCAGAGGCTGAGATTGAGCTAGTCAAGATCTCGAGCGGAGGGCGGCGCGTCGAGTTTCCACGACCAAGAAGCAAACCATGGGCAATGTGGTAGAATGGCGGCGCCTTCAAGTAGGGTGCCGCGGGCCGCATCACGAAGGCCGATACCCCGAAGCTGCGGGCGGCCGCTGAACTCATGGCGTCGGCCCTCGGTGGCGCAGAAGATGGCCGGGGAGAGCCGCGAGGGCAACTTTCTTAACAGAGGAGGGTAGAGTGGCCAGCATGGATCGCAGGGACTTTCTTAAGACAGGAAGCATTGCCGGAACCTATTTTGCCGGGTCGATGAAGATGCACTTGATGGCGGCGCCGCAGGCAGAGCCGGCAAAGCCCATCGCCGCGAACGACCATATTCAAATCGCCCTGATTGGGGCGGGTGGGCAAGGCCAGGGTGATACGAAGATGGCAGCGCTAGTTCCGGGCGTCAAGGTGGTGGCGGCGGCAGACTGTTACGACGGGTGTCTGGAACATGCCAAGGAATTGTGGGGGAAGGACATCTTAACCACCCGCGACTACAACGAGATCCTGGCGCGGAAGGATATTGACGCGGTCATCATCGGCACTCCTGATCATTGGCACATGCAGGCGTCGGTGGATGCCATGAACGCGGGCAAAGACGTCTATTGCGAAAAGCCCATGATCCACCTCTACTCCGATGGGCCTAAGATCATTGACGCTTGGCGCAGGACGAACCGGATTATGCAGGTGGGCAGCCAGGGGGTGAGTTCGATCATTTACAAGAAGGCGAAAGAACTGCTTGCCGCAGGAGCCATCGGCGAGCTCAACATGGTGACGGTCTGGTACGACCGCAATTCGGCGCAAGGCGCGTGGGAATATACGGTGCCCTACGATGCCTCGCCCACCACCTGCGATTGGCCGCGCTTTCTCGGCACGGCGCCGCAGATTCCGTTCAACGGCGAACACTTTTTCCAGTGGCGCAAGTGGAAGGCCTACGGAAGCGGAGTGGCGGGCGATTTGTTTGTCCACTTGTTCAGTGGCGTGCACCTCATTACGGATACGCATGGTCCTACGCGCGCCTTGGCGACGGGCGGGCTGCGCTTTTGGAAAGACGGCCGGGATGTGCCCGATGTGATGATGGCGCTTTATGACTACGCGCAGGGCTTCAACCTCAGCGTGCGCACGAATTTCGTCGATGGTGGCTCCGAAAGTGAAGGGTTCGTCTTTACCGGTTCGGAAGGCTCGATGATCATCGCGGGCGACGGAGTCACCATCACCCGTGTTCCGCGAGAGAAGGAGCCGGGCGTTCGCGTCGAACCGTTTGCGGAGGCGATTCAGAAGCGTATGTTGGAAATCTATCGCGAGAAATATCCGGTCACGCATCCCACCGGGGCAGCTCTGCTGGGTGAAGAAAAATACGTTGCCCCCAAGGGTTACAGCGACCACTACGACCACGTGAAGAACTGGATCGACGCTATTCGCACCCGCCAACCGGTCGTGGAAGACCCCGTCTTCGGCTTCCGCGCCGCCGCCACCGCCCTGCTCAGCAACGTGAGCTACGAAAGCGGCCAAGCCGCCCACTGGGACCCGGAGGAAATGAAGTTGCTGTAAGGCAAGGATGGATTGGACCTTTTGTAAGGCGAAGGGCAGATTACGTGGGGCGGCCGTGGATGAACCAGCGGTGAAGGAGTTCTGTAACTTGCTCACGCAAGTTGTCGCTTCCGGCGCGCTCCTTTGCTAATTCTTCAAACTTGGCCTTAGCGCTGGAGGGAACTTGCATTCACTCCAGTCAGAAATCCAATCCCATCTGCGATGTCGTAGCGATCTCGGGGTACGCAATTGGGATGAATTGACCTTCGGCTCGCGCGAAGCAGCTTGATTCGGCTGGCGTTCTCAGCGTCGTGAGTAACTGGCCGAAGAGTACGACCTTCTGATCGTTTCTGGATAGTTTGAATCCCGCCACATGGAGCCGGTCCATCTTCTTCCTGGCAGCTTCGATCGCTTCTTCAGTGGAGGGTGGCGCTGGAGATAAGTAGCTTCTCTTCCTGCAAACCAGGATAATATCCAATTGAATCGGCTCCTTGGCTTGAGCTTTGGGCGTGGCAACCGACATCTCCGCCTTAACTGGTTGAGAGGTGACGACCACGAAGCCCGCGCCAAGAATGGCCTCAGCGAGCGCCCTCCATCCTTCCTCGCGTGAGTGATGGTAGGTGAACGCCAGCAAACCGGAGTCCTTAAGAACCCGTCCGCACTCCTGCAAGACACACTTCAATTTCCTGGCGAAACCTTCGGCGTCGCGATCTTGGACCTCCGCGCTGCTGCGAGTCGTCATGGGAGGGCCCGTGCCCGCGGCACGGGGAAGTTGCTGCCACGCATAAAAGAAGTCGGCAAGCTCCGAGTAATGGACGTTATCGAAGAAGGGTGGGTCGGTCACGACCATGTCGATGCTGCCGGCGGGTAAGGAGCAATTCGCGGAATCTCCACAGGACAGGTAGATCGCACGCTCCGCAACACATGCATCATTAGGCCACCCCGCTTCAATGTGCCCACTGAAGGCTGGCGCGCACTGGCGGCCGTTGCCGCTTATCCCGTTGACCTCGGTCGGCTTCAACCGGTATTCGATTGCTTTCAACAGGCGACTTCGAAACAGGTTTGAGAACGATCCTGAACTCTTGGATGTTCCCCACAAATTGGCTTCAATTGGTGTCCGCTCTGGCTTCAGAATGTGGTGAGAGAACATGTGGCGCACCGCACCCGTGCCTTCTCCTTTGTACGACGCGAACAAATTATTGAACTCGAGTGTGCCAGACAGCAATGTCAGTAGCGCTTGGCGCGTCGGAATGTCCCCAATCTCACAGATTGCCTTATGAAGCCATGATATAGCCAAAAGCTGCCTATCGTTGAAAAAGTCCCGCCACATCTTGAATTTATAACTGAGGGCCTGGCGTGTGTTGTAGCCGTCGTCAAGACCCAGAGTTGGCAGAGCGAGGTTTCCTCTCCTGCCTTCCTCTTTCAATTGCCAAGTGCATTCTCGGTATGCCTCGCAGTCGGCGGCCGTGGCTCGCAGATATTCCTTTCGACCGTCACGGGTGAGGACAAGCTTCCCATAAAGCCTGAAGTCGGGGCGTGAATCAAGAGATCCAACCGCGTCGAGGATCGTGAATGCCTCGTGGCACCATGGACATGCTGATTTTGAACCTTTAGCCGACCCTCGTTCCGGATTGAATTTGAATCCACAGGAGGCACAGGTTACGGATTCCTGGCGGTGCCTGCCCGGGAATATTTCACCGCACGAGGGGCAGAGCACCTGAGTCTCGGGCTTGCGACTGGGATATGCGTTTGCCGCGATTACCCAGGATGGGAAAAGGTCAACTGGTCGTTGGCAGTGGACACATGGTACCTGCATCACCCAAAAAAAGTAAAGTACATCGCATGCGCGACCGGCATAATCCCTGGCGCGGTAAAGATTCCTGATGGGTTCCCCCACGCGGCTTGACAACTCCTCAAAAGCAGTTTCTAGCGCGGCGCGATCCATCGGTCCGAGGGCTGTTCGCACAGATTCGACCGCGACAGGGTTAATATCTCGCCCGAGCGCGGTCAAGCCCAGTTTGTGAGCTTCCCCAATCGTCGTGCCAGAACCCATGAAAGGGTCGAAAACAGTGATGCCTGAGAGCTTGTGAGTCTTATAAAACTCGGCAGCAAAGTCACAGCTCTCAGGAAGCACGGCACCCAGGAGTATGCTGCGAAATACTGAGCCGAGGCGCGTGGCCCACCATTTATGAATGTGGTAAATAGGTCGGTGGACTTCCTTGCGCCAGCTTTCCCGAGCGGCGAGCCGCGAGATGAAGTCGAATGGGAAGGAATCGGTTTCGATTATGCGTTGATTATTCATCTTCATCTTCATCGGCGGAATCTACTGTCATGTTGAGTGGTTTGTGGCGAGCCATGGAGACTTGGTCTGCCGCCGAGCCTTTGACCCGCCAGCCTCGGAACAGGTGCTCGCGACCCGCGTCGGGATTCGCCACCTTTTTAGGCATCAACTCATTGGTCTCAAGATCGAAAGAGTAGCCTATGATAAGCTCGTCGGCTTCACGGCGTAAGAGTTTTCCGACCTCGATGAACCGGGCCCTTTCTCGATTGCCGGGCTTGAATTCGTCTGGCACTATGAGAGTTTGTACGTGCGCCACGCCCTGAACTAAGCGGAATGGTGTGGGCACGACGTACATCTTCCGATCTCGGATCATGATATCTCCATAGCTGCCGAAACCCTTAACACTCTTGTTCTCGTGTTCATATTCATGATCCGCATTTAAGAAGTCACCGTGGCAGATTACAAGGTCCAACACCGGATATGTGTCACCGTCCGGGTTCTTGGGGTAGCGGCCGAAAACGTAATAGATTGTTCGTCCGTTGTGAAATCCAGACGGTGCTTGACTGTTACTGTCGAAGTTGGCGTCCCGGCCAGGGTACGCTAGCCCTTTCAACTCATATCCTTCCGTTGTCGTAACCATTCGGAAGTCCGGGTAACTGTTTCGCCCACCGACCTCAAAGTTCAGGCCGATCTCTTCAAGTCTCGTTCGAAACCAGTTCTGGAAGTGGAACTCCTTGTCTGTACTGCTAACGCGCCGAATCAACGCTCCCTGACTGATCGCATCTACGCAGTGTCGAAAGATAACGAACGGTGTCATGGCAGTTTGTTCCCGGAATGCAATCTAACTCTACCAGATCGTTCTTTCTCTGTCAGCCTGCATGAAAGCAATGGGTTGAATCCTCCAAGACACGCTGGTTCTTTCTTCACCTGTTTGAACTCCGAGCTCTGCGCAGGCCAGCCGCTGCTCGCCTTCTGGAAGAGTACGGACCTTGCCACTACCGTCGAACTCCGCAAGACGGACGGTAAGCCGTTTTTGTCCAGCCACGAACCAGCTGAATTCCAGGTAATCGGTCAGAATCCAATTGGGCAGCGCGTCCCGGTAGCGCCTGAACTGCTCGCCGTTCGCCCCCTTGCCCCGCTCCATCTCGTCGAGGCTTATTCCGATATCCTTGGTCTCAATGTGGCCGAGGGGAACCTTGTGGCGGGTTATGTTGAAATCCGGGGCGCCGCAAGCGATGCGCTTGGGCTCGTTGGTGGCCGTGATGCCCTTGCCGACAGCCTCAAGTAGATGTTCGAGCGCTGCGCGATGAGTCTGTTCGGTGGCATCACCCTGGGCAAGTTTCTTGCGGATTGCGGCGAGGTATTCAGCGAAGGCGGTCATGAGCCCGAAGTATACAGCAGTTGGCAGGCAGGAGCGGAACTTTAGAAACTCACCTTTCTGTGTTTACTGCGGTCGGTCGCGGGGATGGAGCGGTCCTAAAGGAACGGACCCCGCAACCCGGACGTGCGATCCCTCTCCCGCCATGCCGTGCGGAGGCAACAGTGAACCGAACCGGCGAGCGCTGGCGAGCGCGAAAAACCGCGGACCTACTAGACAGGTCCGCGCTACGCTGGCTCTGGGTGGATTTCAACGACCAGAACTACGGTGGGTACGGCGTGTCAGAGTTCGATGTTATGATTAACCAATGCCACTTCTTCAGGCTCGTGGCATTCACTTGCCTTCTCGGGTCGCCCGTCCAATGGATGGTCACACCCGGCCAAGGGCCAACAGTTCTCGGAAGGCTTCCAGCCTGAGGACAGTTCCCGCCGCCAGGGTGGGGGATGCACACGGCGGGGTTTCTTCCTATTGAGGAATGCAAAATATAGTGACGCCCATTTGCTGTAGCGCCGCTCTATGAGCGGCGAAAGACGCCGGTCGCAGAACGGCGCTACAAGATCGGTTGTCACTATATTTTGCAAAATTCAGTAGGAAGAGGCCGGGTCACAGCGGGTAGTCTTAGCTGGGGCATTGTCGCGTACAGAAAAGGGGGATTGCCATGATCATCGGCGCGCATTCGATCATCTACAGCAAGAGTCCGGAGCTCGACCGCGCTTTCCTGCGCGACGTGCTCAAGCTGCCGCATGTCGATCTCGGAGGCGGATGGCTGATCTTTGGATTGCCGCCGGCGGAAGTTGCGCCGCATCCGTCCAGCAAGAATGACGTGCACGAGTTCTACCTGATGTGTGACGACGTGGAAGCACTCATCGGGGAGATGAAGAAACGTAGCATTCCTTGCGGCCCGGTGCAGAACCAGGTCTGGGGGTTGCTCACGCACGTTACGCTGCCAGGCGGCGGGAAGCTCGGCATCTATCAGCCGCGACACGCACGACCGAAGGCGATGGGCGCGAAGAGCAGGCCGAAGAAGCTTGTAAAACGGGCGACTAAGAAGCGTCGAGCCACACCTATGTGACTATTCCCGCACTTCCGCTTCCTGCTCCTCGACCACCTTCGCCGTATCTTCCCACTCGCGCATCACCCGAGCGATCTCTTGGCGCCCCTGCTCGATCGACTTGGCAAGCCGCACGGAATCCGCCGCGCTCCTGAAATGCGCCAGTTCCTGGGCATAGCCCTCGATCTCGGCCTCCAGGCGCGCCACCTGCTCTTCGAGCTCGCGGCAGCGATCCTTCATCTGCTGGAGGCGAATCGGATTCAGCCGCTTCGATTTAACGGAGGAGGGAGTTGCCGGCGCCGTTGGGAGCGGGCCGGTGTCGTGTCTTTGGCGCGAAAGCGCATGCTCTGCAACGAGATCGGGCAGCCCTGGCAGGGTGAGATCGATTTCCTTCCCCTGCTTACGCCACAAGTAATCTTCGTAGTTGCCCGGGAAGGCATTCACTTCGCCGCCGCCGATCTCGAACACCCGCGTGGCCAGCTTGTCGATGAAATAGCGGTCGTGGGAGACGAACACCACCGTGCCGGTGTACTCCGCCAGCGCTTCCAGCAGCACGTCCTTGGCGCGCAGGTCGAGGTGGTTGGTAGGTTCGTCGAGGAGCAGGAAATTTGAGGGGCGCAGCAGCATTCGCGCTAGCGCATAGCGATTGCGCTCGCCGCCCGAAAGTACGCCGATGCGCTTGAAGACATCATCGGCGCTGAACAGGAAGCAGCCCAGGAGACTGCGCAGCTCCGTCTGGGTGCTGAGCGACATGGGGGCGGCGCGCGTCAGGTCGTCGAGCAGACGCGCCTCCGCATCCAGCGCTTTGTACTGGTCCTGGGCGAAATAATCCACCTCCACCTGGTGGCCCCGCTTGTACTCTCCCCCGCTCAGCGGCTCGATACCGGCCAGCAGCTTGAGCAGGGTTGATTTCCCCGCTCCGTTCACGCCCACCAGGGCCACGCGCTCCCCTCGCTGGATGGTGAAGCTCACCTCGCGGAACACCTGCTTGGCGCCGTAGCTCTTGGCCACCTGCTTGAACTCCGCCACCGTCCGGCCGCTGGGCTTGGGCTGGGGGAAGCTGAAGCGGATGGCCTTCTCCTCGAGCGGGATCTCGAGGCGCTGCATGCGGTCGAGTTCCTTGATGCGGCTCTGCACCTGCTTGGCCTTGGTGGCCGTGTAGCGGAAGCGGTTGATGAACACTTCGAGCTGCTGGATACGCCCCCGCTGATTCTTGTAAGCCGCTTCGATTTGGCTTCGCCGCGCGGTCTTCTCCGCCAGGTACTTCTCGTAATTGCCGCTGTAAAAGTGGACGCGCTGGTTCCAGATCTCGACCATCTTATCGACGGTGACGTCGAGGAAAAAGCGGTCGTGCGAGACCAGCAGGTAAGCGTGCGGATAATCGTTCAGGTACTCTTCCAGCCAGTTGCGGGCTTCGAGGTCAAGGTGATTGGTGGGCTCGTCGAGCAGCAGCAGGTTGGGCTTTTCCAGCAACAGCTTGGCCAAGGCAATCCGCATCTGCCAGCCGCCCGAGAATTCCTCCGTGCGGCGGTGCCAATCGGATTGCGGGAATCCCAGACCGGCCAGCACCATCCCGGCCTGTGCCTCGAGCGAGTACCCGTCGCGGTGCCGGAACTCGGTGTCGAGGGCATGAAAGCGCTCGCTCACCCGCTGGTACTCGTCGCCTTCGGGGTCCAGTTCGGCAATCTTCCCCATGAGACGCTCCATCTCCTGCTCCATCGCGAGCAGATCGCCGAACACCGACATGCACTCGGCGAGCACGGTGCGTCCCGAAAGTGTCAGACCGTCCTGCGGCAGGTAACTGGAGGTGATCCCCTTGGCGAAGGTGATTTCGCCGTAATCGAGCGGCTCGAGGCGCGCCAGCACCTTGAGCAAGGTCGTCTTACCCGTGCCGTTCGCACCCACCAGGCCCACGCGATCGCGCGGCGTGATGAGCCAATCGAGACCTTCAAACAACAACTTGGGGCCGAAACGCTTTCCGGCCGAAGAAAGTTGGATCATATCGGCTTGGGCGCCTCACCAGCCGCAGCCCTGGCGCCGGGTTTCGGCGCGGGATTTGGCGTACCCGATAACCAGCGGTGCTGGGGGAGAAACGTTACATCGGAGGCTGAGCACCACCCACCAGTTTAGCAAATTTGGCGAAGAGCGCGGGGAATGGGCAGGCAGCAAGAGGCCGTGGCTCATCCGGAGGAAGGAAGGTGGGTCTCGCCCCTTGAGGCGGCGCGTGGGACGAAAGCAATCGTCTGCGAAAAGAAAAATACCTGCTTTACGCGGCGACTAAGCGTATCGTTGGAGACGTCCACAGCAAAAAAGAATATTCTGATCAGGAGGGTTGAACCCATGAACAAACTCAGCCGGTCCCTGTTGGGAATGTCTCTGGTGGCTACGTGCAGTTGCATCGCCGCGGCGCAGGAGACCTCGCAGGGAAACCTGTCCATACCGAAGGTGTTGCAGATCATGCGTGAATATACCAAGCCCGGCAAATCTGGCATGGCGCATGAGAAAACGGAAAGCGCATTCGTCCAGGCCATGACCCGTGCCAAGTGGCCGACGCACTACCTGGGCATGACGTCGCTCTCGGGCAAGAGCCGCGCCTTGTTCCTGACCTCGTATGCTTCATTTGAAGCCTGGGAAAAAGACAACGCAGCAACCGAGAAGAACGCCGCTCTCTCCGCCGCACTGGATCGTGCCGCCATGGCCGATGGCGAGCTGCTGGATTCGGAGGACCAGGGCGTGTTCGTTTTCCGCGACGATCTGAGCCTCCGGTCGATGGTGGACCTCTCGCATATGCGTTACCTGGAAATCTCCACTTACCATGTGCGCCCGGGGCGCGACGGGGAATGGACCGAGCTGGTCAAGATGGTCAAGGCTGCCTATGAGAAGGGCGTGCCCGATGCTCACTGGGGCATGTTCCAGGAAGTGTATGGGAGCGATGGCGACACGTTTCTTATCCTCACCGCGCGCAAAACGCTTGCCGAAGTCGATCGTGCCTTCAAGGAAGACGACCCGCAATTCGTGGCGGCCATGGGCGAAGACGGCATGAAGAAACTCGGTGAGCTTATCGGCGCATCGGTCGAATCGTCCCAACATCAGTTGTATGCCTTCAACCCACGCATGAGCTACGTTCCCGACGAGTGGGTCAAAAGCGACCCGGATTTCTGGAAGCCCAAGACAGTCGCGGCGCCTGCCGCCAAGCCCGCCACGGAGGAGAAGAAAGCTAAGCCATAGCTTTCAGCTCCACGCTCAACCACCGCCATTTTGGGAGCGGCTCCGACATCGTCGGAGCCACTCCCTTGACTCCTCTGGGCCGCGCAAAACGCCGGCCCACCAGTGTTTTCAGCCGTGCGTTTCCCTGTTCGACCTAATACTTGGAGCGGCAAAAGCTGAAGAATGGTACGCCTGGCAGGATTCGAACCTGCGACCTGTTGCTCCGGAGGCAACCGCTCTATCCATCTGAGCTACAGGCGCATATTATCTAAAGCAAACCAGTTAACTAAAACACAGAATCTTCAATCTCCATCGGGCGAGGCAAAACTCGAGTGATAAGCCGTGCCTCGTTCGAATACGGTCATCGCTTGAAGTCTATCTCTAGCCAGACGAGAAAGTCAAACCGGAGGTTGCAGTTTCCAGTGGTCTTTTTCGCTCGGTTTACCAGCTAGACACATCGCAGCGGTGGTCTTTATACCGCCTGCGCACCTCGATTACTTTCTTGGCTAATTCGGGAGCGAGTCGAGTGAGGCCCCACTTGAGGGCCATTTCAAGCGCAGGAGAGTTAAAGACCGTGTCATAGAATTGCACCGCGCCCCCCTCAGAACTTCCGTGACACCCGAACCGGCATAGGGGCAGGATGTTTGCACCCACCTTGTCGTCAGTTGCCAAAACTCAGAGAGGAAAGCTGGGGTCATTTTCCCAGGTCGATGCAGCAGTCGTGCCGCTCGCGCGTCAGGCGTTCCTGCTCCAGGTAGGCGCGGCTACGGCGGGTCAACTTCTCAAAGTCAACTTCGTGGGCGTCGAATTCCGGACCGTCCACGCAGGCGAAACGCACCTTATCGCCGACGGTGACGCGGCAACCGCCGCACATGCCGGTGCCGTCCACCATGATGGGATTCAGGCTGGCCAGGGTGGGCACACCCCAGTCGCGCGCGAGTTCCGCCGCCGCGCCGCATCATGGGAATGGGACCAATCGCGTGGGCGGCACCCACGGGGGACGACTGGGTAGCCTTCCACGCGCGCGTCGAACGTCAGCCCAATGGAATCAACCGTGACCGAGCTGGTGTCCGAGTCCCAGGTGTAGTGATGGTAGCTGTCATACGTCAGGTTGCCGAGGGCGTCGTAGGTGGGCGAAGGCTGCCGAGTAGGCTCACCCGGTTGCTGGAGTAGGTCGGCTGAAAGCCCGTGGGGCCGCTTAGGGTTCTCGCCGGTCGGCGCGGCCCCCTCATATTTTTCAGTAAGTTGCCG
>JBAVYG010000174.1:0-8436 GCA_049698675.1 Terriglobia bacterium | reverse complement strand
GTATTCCTCCCTGTGACTATTACGCGTGTCCCCGTTGAGTTGCATTGTAATGGGCGGGTCATCCGTTGGAGCTGCCCCGGCGAGTCGAGGGGGATGGGCGCCACGATTGACGAGTACGAAATCCGGCCCACGCGCACGCAAGCTGTTTGACGCTCTCCAAACAGAGGATGCAAGATTCCTGGCGATTCAGCCATCATGCACGGCGCGGTGGTAGTGCATTCCCAAAGACCAATCAAGAGCTCCAGGGGCGGCGCGTCGTGGAGGCAGATCGCCCTTGCAAACAGGTGGCATTGGGACGTGATTCTGGATGAGCCTCCGCAATGGCGGGAAGAAGAAGATCCGGGTTCTCATAGCTGACCGTGAAGGCATCTTCAGGTTTGGACTGCAAAAGCTCTTCGCGGTGGAGGATGACCTGCGCGTCGTCGCGCAAGCCCAGTCCGCCGCGCAGTTGATCGAACTGACGAAATCCCTGCGGCCTCATCTGTATTTTATTCAGGCGGAAATCATAACGGAAGCGGGCGGCAATCTGCTCGAGGACATTCGTCGAGAGGCGCCTAAGTGTAAAATCGTGGTCACGTCCTCCTCAATGGCTCAAGAAGACGAGGCCACGCGATTCATCCAGTTGGGGGCTTCGGGCATCATTCTTAAGTCAGTGGAACCGTCGCTGTTCGTTAAGTGCGCTCGCAAGGTAGTTTGGGAGAACGAAGTCTGGTTGCCACGTCAGCAGGTTGCCCGCATAGCGAAGATTGCGGAAACGAATGCCTCCCGACCACTACGGCCCGTAGACACGTTGACGCAGAGAGAGAAGACAATAATCAGCTACCTGATGCAGGGATGGCGAAATCGGGAAGTCGCCCAGCATCTGTCCATTACCGAACAAACGGTGAAGAACCACCTAAGGTCAATCTACGATAAAGTCGGGGTTTCGGACCGTCTGGAGCTGGTGCTTTACGCCATCCATCAGAAGATGGTACTTCCCCCCGTACAACCGCCCGCCTCAGGCTGAGGCACGCACCCAGCCTGCCCGTTAATATTACTCGTTAAATTCCATGCGCTCGGAATGATGCAAAGACCAATGAGATTTGACCGGGAGCAGCACCCAAGTGCGGGCTCCCCGGCATCCTGCTAAGGCTGCTATTTTTCCTCCCGCTCTGCAGCAGGGAAAAGACCAATCTGGCCTTCGGCAGTTGCGGAGTCACCCTGAAGTCCGCTCCCCTTTTGCGATAGCTTTCTCGGTCGCGCCGTGGGTATCACGCCCAGGACAGTAATCTCGCTCAGCGCAGTTCGGGGAACGAAGATTCGCAAGTTGTTGGAGTAGAGGTCCGCCGGCGTAACCAGAAATCCCTCCGGGCTGAGTTCCGCGAGGTTGCTGGGCAGAAGTCCTTCCAGCACCTCCTTATCCTTGAAAGTCACCCGAACCCAAAGGCCGGCCAAACGGGGGCGGCTCTGGAAAAGTTTGCGTTCTGACCGCTGGGGGTTGCCGTCGAAGTCCCTCACGAAGAAGACGCCCTTAATCTCATGCAAGGGAATAATCAGAGTCCGGCCTTCACGGTCGAGCATCCGGATGCCGTTTGGCCCCAAATAGGAAGTAGAGTCAACAAATCCCTTCACGAGGCCATGATCCAGCCTGCGTACCACCACCTTCTTGTAAGTCGATTTGTGCTTGTCTTTCACGAGAGGCGCCATCCGCGGGAAATTTGCTGTTGTGAAATGCAGCTTGGCCACGGAAAACCGCTTGTGCTAGTATAGGTGTTGAACTAGGCCTGTCAAGTCTTTCGGCGCAGAGTCGGAGTGCGAATTCTTGAAGAAGGCTCATAATCTCTTGAAAAATAGTCGCTTAGTTTTCAGAGCGCAACTCGTGTCGTGGCTCTGCGGCAGGGCAAGCGCGTTCGTCGGTTCTTGTCGCGTCCCTTGATTTCTCTGGCCACACTCCTGAGGCAGAGTGACGAGAATGCCCGGCCGAAGCAAAGCTGAGCAGGAAAACGGAACGGCTGCGGACCACATTGATCCGAAGCCGGCAAGCAGAGTGGCTGGCAGGAAAGCATTTTGCGGCCGGCAATATGGTTTGGATTCTTCACCGGGGCTACGCGAAGTCCATGACTACCTTGATTATGCACGTGTGGAAAGAGGCCTTGCCGCCAACAGTATCTCGAATTACCAACGGGACCTTCTCGATTTCTACAGATTCCTGCGTGGCTGCGGGAAGAGTTTTGCGGGGGCAGACCGAGATGATGTTCGCGCCTTCCTGGCCGCCCTTTATGGCCGGGGGCTGAGCGCTCGAAGCGTGGCTCGTCATCTGATTTCCCTACGAAATCTCTTTCGATTCCTAGCGAAGGAGGATAGGATCCACAGCGATCCGACGGCGGAAGTCGATGCGCCCAAATTGGAACAAACGCTGCCGAGGTATCTCACCACCGACGAGGTTGACGCTCTCCTAAGACAACCAGATATTTCCACGCCCCTTGGCCTTCGAGACAAGGCTATGCTAGAGCTCTTGTACGCCACCGGCATGAGGGTTTCTGAGCTGGTTCATCTTCGTTGGTCGGATCTTGATTGCGGTCTGGGCATCGTTCGTTGTTTGGGAAAAGGAAACAAGGAGAGGCTAATCCCCGTTGGCAAGTCTGCTCTGCGCGCTGTGGAAGCTTACTCGGTCGGCGGCCGCTCGGCATTCGGCAAGAACGGTCAGGAGCCCTTCCTCTTTCTCAACCGCCGCGGAGGGCCACTATCACGGGTGGGATTTTGGAAAATTCTGGCTGGGTATGGCCGGCGGGCGGGGATTTCAGTTCCCCTGACACCGCACCTGGTGCGTCACTCTTTCGCCACGCATCTGCTCGAACGCGGAGCCGATCTGCGCTCGATTCAACTTATGCTAGGTCACAGTGATATCTCGACAACTCAGATATATACGCACGTTTTGACGCAAAGGTTAAAGCAGGTCTATCAGACTCACCATCCTCGAGCCTGAACTTCAGGCCCCTGGGTTTTCAAGGAAACGGACGCCCAACTCCCATGAGCGACTACAACTTTCTGATGGAAAGCAAGCTCTCGCAAGAGCAGTACAGTGTACTAAGCCTAATCAGCCGCTCGGCCTACGAGCAGGGGTTGAACCTGTACCTCGTCGGAGGCGCGGTGCGAGATCTGACGTATGGGCAACAGGTGGTGCGTGACCTGGATTTCGCCCTCGAAGGCGATCCCCTGAAGATTCTACGCCGCTTGGGATCAGTAGACTCATCACCCATGACGGGGTTCTCATCGCGCCCAGTCACGGGCAACGGAGAGCCTCTGGCGCTTGAGTATCAGGAGTTTGACCCACATATTGCCGCGGCGGAACTTTGGTTCACGAATGGAGTGCGAGTGGAACTGGGCCAGTGCCGGGAGGAGGTCTTTTCGAAACCCGGCCAGCGTCCGGGGATGCGACCCGCCACCATATTTGAAGATCTGAAGCGGCGTGATTTTTCACTAAATGCCATGGCGATTTCGCTTCATCCCAACTCGCGCGGCTTGCTTCTTGACCCTACCAACGGCGCTGCGGACATCGAAAGGCGGGAACTCCGGGTTCTGCGTCCCCGAAGCTTTTCTGAAGACCCAGTTCGGATTTACCGCCTTCTGCGGCTTGGACTGCGCCTTGATTTTACGCCTGAGGAACGGACCAAGAAGTACTTCGAGACGGCCCTCCAGAACCACGCCTGGGAACGACTGGGTGCGGACCAACAGGGCCGTGAGCTGCGCGCTATCCTGCAGGAGGAGAACCCAGCGCGTATTCTCAAAATGCTTTTGGAGCGGAAACTCCTGGGGGGGCTGGACAAGAAACTGGCATCCGCACGGATCACCTACGACCGCTTTTCCAGGATCCGCTCGGCGGCCCAGATCGTTCCGGGGGCCGATTCCTACCTGGTCAATTTTCTTTGCTTGGTGGAAAAGCTGAGTAGCAGTGAAAAACTAAGGATGGCGAAGAAGGTATTGAAAATCGGCAAAGTAATCAAGGAAGTTCTGAACATGGAGCGGGACGCCACGAAGCTCGCCCGGGTACTCGCCAGCTCGAAAGCCGCACTGCCTCGCCAGGTCTACAATCTGCTGGCAAAAGAGTCCCGCCACCTCTTGCTCTTCCTGCTGGTTTATTACCCGCAGACCAAGGTTCATTCTCGCGTCAAGAACTACCTGACCAAGTACTTGCCGCTTCGGGCAAAGCTGCCTCGAGCGGAATTACAGGCCCTGGGATTCAAACCCGGAGGCAAGTTCGATCAGATCATCGAGAGCGTTTTCCTCGATCAGGTGGATGGCAAGATTAAGACCCCTCAGCAATTGACAAAAGCCTTGCGCGAAAGGGCCGGCATCAAAGAGCCACCGCCTGCGCCTGATACTCGCATGCACCGCCCACGAAAACCCAAAGAAGCGGCGAAGTCCAAACATCTCGGGCAGGAGGCGGTGGCGCCTTCGGTCAATCCTCCCGCGAGCCTATCTCCGGCCCAGAGTTCGCCGGGGGCAAAGCATAAGGGAAAACTGCCCGGCAAGAACCCCCTGGCGGGGCGACCGAAGTATTAGACCGTTGTGGGTAGCGGAACGAGAATTTGGTTCTGGTCATTTCACCTTGTCGAGTGCGGAGGAAAGCATCCGCTATGGGCATTCAGTTACAACCCTGGGCGCGCTTGCTGATTGTGGAGGGCTGACGGCTGAAGGTGTTGTTCCCGACTTCTGACTCCTGCACATCCGTGCGCCACGACCAGACCGTTTCTGTTAGAATGTTTGCGGGATGCCATCCGAAAACTTCGTCCATCTTCATCTCCACACTGACTACAGCCTGCTCGACGGGGCGTGTGAAATCGGTCGCTTGATGGATCGCGCGGCTGAGCTCAAGATGCCTGCCGTCGCCATCACGGACCACGGAAACCTTTTCGGCGCCATAAAGTTCTACCACGCTGCGCTGAAGCGGGGGCTGAAGCCCATTCTGGGCTGCGAAGTCTATGTGGCGAGCACGAATCGCTTCGACCGCTTGCCGGATGCTGACCGGCCATACCACTTGGTTCTCCTGTGCGAAAACGAAAGGGGTTACCGGAATCTTCTCAAGCTGGCCTCTTCCGCCTTTCTGGAAGGTTTCTACTACAAGCCCCGAATCGACAAAGACCTGCTGGCGCGCCATGCCGATGGATTGATTGGCCTGTCGGGTTGTTTGCGCGGGGAAGTCCCTGTGGCCCTCGCCGCCGACAAATTCGATGCGGCTTGCCAGGCTGCCTATGATCTTCGGGACATCTTCGGTAAGGGCAATTTCTATATTGAAATCCAGGACCAGGGAGTCGCAGAACAGAAGCGCATTAACCCGCACTTGGCTCGCTTAGCACGCGACACCGGCATACCCCTTGTAGCCACCAACGATTGTCATTACCTCACGAAAGCGGATGCGCGCGCTCAAGACGTTCTAGTCTGCATTCAAACCGGGAAAACCGTCAGCGATCCGAACCGGATGAAGTTCGCCACAGACCAGTTCTATTTCAAGTCTTTTGAGGAGATGCAAGCGGTCTTCGGTGAGGCGCCGGAAGCGCTTTCTCGCACCCTGGAAATTGCCGACCGCTGCAACGTGCACCTGGAAGAGAAACAGCACGTCTTTCCGCATTTCGAGGTTCCGGCCGGCGAGACGCTCGACAGCTTCTTTGAGAAGGTAACACGGCAAGGGTTTGCGCTTCGGCGCGAAAGGCTGGAGCGGTCGGCGGCAACGGGAAGACTGCGTTATCCGCTGCAAGCCTACGAAGAACGGCTGGAACGTGAGATCGAACTGGTCAAGCAAATGCGCTTCGCCGGCTACTTCCTGATCGTTTGGGATTTCATCCGGCATGCGCGCGAGCAATGCATTCCCGTGGGTCCGGGGCGCGGTTCGGCAGCCGGAAGCTTGGCGGCCTACTCATTGCGTATCACGGACATCGATCCGCTTCAGCACGACCTGCTCTTTGAGCGCTTTCTGAACCCCGAACGGATCAGCTTCCCGGACATCGACATCGACTTCTGCATGCGACGCCGCGGCGAGGTCATTAGCTACGTTACGGAAAAGTACGGTCGTGAGAACGTCAGCCAGATCATCACCTTCGGAACCATGGGCGCCAAAGCAGTGATACGCGACACCGGCCGGGCTCTGGACATTCCCTTTGCCGAGGTCGACAAGATCGCCAAGCTGGTTCCCAATACGCTGGATATTACCCTCGAGCAGGCCCTCAAGCAGACCCCCGAACTCCGCCAACTGAAGGAAAACGATCAGCGCGTGGCGGACTTGCTTCAGGTAGCGGGCCACCTGGAAGGTCTTGTGCGCCACGCTTCCACTCACGCCGCCGGGGTCGTTATTTCACCCCAACCCCTGCAAGAGATCGTTCCGCTTTACAAGAGCAACAAAGATGAAATCACCACGCAGTACGCCATGGATGACCTGGAAAAGATCGGCCTGCTGAAAATGGACTTTCTGGGTCTTACCACGCTCACCGTCATCGATGACTGCGTGAAGCTGATTGAAGCGACGCGGGGGGAGAAACTGGATCTGGAAAACCTGCCTTTCAACGATGAAGAGAGTTATGCCTTGCTCGGAAAGGGACTGACGGCAGGAATCTTCCAGTTTGAAGGTCGGGGAATGACCGACATCCTCCAGCGCGTCAAACCCAGTCGCCTGGCGGACCTTACAGCTTTGAACGCGCTTTACAGGCCCGGTCCCCTTCAGGGTGGCATGATCGATGACTACATTGCCCGCAAGACAGGCAAGAAGCGCGTGACTTACGACCTTCCCCAACTTAAGGAGATTCTCGAAGAAACGTACGGTGTGATTGTCTACCAGGAACAGGTCATCCAGATCTTTAACAGAGTCGCCGGCTTCACTCTCGGCGAAGCGGATGTGGTTCGTCGCGCCATGGGGAAGAAGGATCACGCGGAAATGGTGGCGAACCGGGAAAAGTTCCTGGCAGGTGCGAAGAAAAACAATGTTCCCGCAGCGAAGGCAGGAAGACTGTGGGCACTGGTGGAACAGTTTGCGGGTTACGGCTTCAATAAATCGCACTCGGCCGCCTACGCTCTGGTGGCCTATCAGACCGCCTATCTCAAGACGCATTACCCGGTGGAGTTCATGTCCGCGCTCCTCTCCTCAGAAATCGGGAATCAGGACAAGTTGACGAAATACCTGAATGAATGCCGGGACATAAACATCCCGATCCTTCCTCCCGACGTCAATTCGAGCGATCTGGTCTTCACGCCGGTAGGGGACAGCATCCGGTTTGGACTTACGGCGATCAAGAACGTTGGGGCCGCAGCTATCGAATCCGTACTTGCCGCAAGACGCAAACTCGGGCGCTTTGATACGCTCCTGCAATTCTGCGAAAATGTGGACTTGCGCCTGTTGAATAAGCGTGTCATCGAGAGCCTCATCAAGGCAGGGGCCTTCGATTCGCTGGGCGCTCGCCGCTCACAGCACATGGCAGTGTTGGACCGAGTGATGGACCTTGGCCAGAACCGACAGCGCGAAACCGATAGCGGCCAGCATGGTTTGTTCATGGGAGATGCGAACGTAGAGCCGCCTCCGCCTCTTGATTTGCCCGACGTGCCGGATTGGACGGAGTCGGAGCGGCTGGCAGGCGAAAAAGAGGTTTTGGGTTTCTATGTCACCGGCCACCCTCTTGAAAAATACATGGGACGGCTGGCCACGATCACGCGTCACGATAGTTCATCACTGGAGGAAGTGGCTCACGAGTCGCCGGTGACTTTGGCCGGAATGCTGACCAACTTGCGTGTCCGGCCAAGCAAGAAGGGAGATCTTTGGGCCAGCGGCATGCTGGAGGACAACCGGGGATCAGTGGAGCTGCTTGTTTTTCCGCAAGCCTATCAGCAGCTTCAAGGAGTCCTGAAGCGCGACGCAGCTCTCCTGATTAAAGGGCGAGTTCGCCACGAAGAGAACCAGCGCACCAAGGTGGTCGTGAATGAAGCGCGGCCGCTCGATGCCGCGGTGAACGGCCCAAAGTCGCGGGTGCGAATTCGAGTGAATCTCGCTGACGCCCGAGATGGCCTTGCCGGAGAACTGGCGGATTTGCTGGCTGCCCACGCGGGCAGCGATCCGGTGATCTTGGAACTCACCCGCCCCGGGGATTTCGTCGCTGATCTTCGTGTGACCCGCCCGCGTGCAGTGCAGGTGAATGACGAAGTAATCAGTCGGTTGCGGGCGCTCTGCGGCGAGTCCGCAATTTTGGTTGAGAAGCAGGAGTGAGGCAAGGTCGAAGGTCAAGAGTTAAAAGTCAAAGGTCAAAGGCGGCAAAAGGTTAAATGCTAAAGGTTAAAGCCTAAAGGCTAAGGTTTAAAGCTGAAGGCGGGAGGGGTTAGCGGCCTTGAGTGCGAAAGATTTGCAGCCACTGCTGGCTTGTGGGGCTAGGTTCGGCGACGCACGGGAGCGAATGAGGTACGAATCTCTACCCTTTATCC
>JBAVYG010000173.1:0-3529 GCA_049698675.1 Terriglobia bacterium | reverse complement strand
GATTCAAGGACTCGTACTTGAAAATCAAGATTCGTTCTTGGAGAAATGGAATGCCTACTTTAGTGGACAGGAGTGAAACGCTCGCGGTCGAAGTGGCTTGTTCTGACGATGCACTGACGGTCGTGCTCGACGACGGCCGCACCGTGTCGGTTCCTCTGGTGTGGTTTCCGAGGCTTCTTAACGCCACCCCGAAGCAAAGAAAAGAGTGGGAGTTTATCGGCGGTGGGATCGGCATTCACTGGGAAGCGATCGACGAAGACATCTCGGTAGCAAGCCTGCTCGGACCGGAGAAGTTCATGCGGCTGGCTCACACGGCGATGCAGCCGACGCGCTCCAGGCCGCTGCCGCGTCCCTCCGCATCCCCTCGCACGCGAAGAACGCATGCTAGGCGCGGCTGATCACCGGAGACGTTAGGCCGCCCGCCATGGCGGCTTAGGCGAGTCGGCCTCAACAGGGGTTTCGCCCGATGATTGAGCCCTGACGAGCGGGGATGGAAGGGAAACACAATGTCCAAGATCGATGAACTCAAGGCAGATATTGAGAGACTCCCCAGTGAGGAGCTCGCCGAGCTTTTCCCCTCAGAAAAGGAATGGGAGAGCTGGGACAAGGAGATCGAAGCCGACTCTCATGCTGGAAGGCTCGATTATTTGGTGCGTGAGGCCCGCGAGAAACTACAGGGCCTACGCTGAACACGGCGGATAAGCAGTTGCGAGTATAATCCAGTTTTAGGATCAATCATGAAATACAAAGTCGCTTTGCATCGCTCTGAAGAAGGTTACAGCGTTTCGTGTCCCGGCTTGCCCGGATGCTGGTCACAAGGACAGACGGAAGAGGAAGCGCTTGACAATATCCGGGTCGCAATTCGGGAGTACTTGGAGGCAGTCGAAGGGACCTTTCGAGAAGAGGAAGTGCGGGAGATCGAAGTATCTGTCTAACTCATGCCCAAGCTCCCCGGTATCAACCACCTGAATGCGGTCAAAGCATTTGAGAAGGCGGGGTTCCGAATCATCCGCCAAGGGAAGCATGTCGTCATGTCCGATGGTGTTCGTTTTTTGACCATTCCCCGTCACAACCCCGTCAACGCCTTCACCATGGCTGGATTAGTTCGAGACGCGGGACTCACGATCGAGGAATTCAAAAAGCGGCTCTAGGATACAGCGGGCTCGGCGCGGCTGATCGCGGGAGACGCTAGGCCACCATGGCGGCTTAGGTGGCTCGGCCTGGACACGAGCTGGGCTGCTGACGATCAATGCCTGAGATCTATCACATTGTCGAGGCGCGCTATGTGGCCGGCCAGGTCGTGTGGCTGCGCTTTCGCGACGGGACGAGCGGCGAGATCGATCTGGCGCCGGCTCTCCGCGGCCCCGTCTTCGAACCGTTGCGCGATCCCGCCGTATTCAGGCAGTTCCAGGTTCATCCTGAGTTTCACACGCTCGTCTGGCCGAATGGGGCCGACTTCGCGCCCGAGTTCTTGCGCGATAATGCGCGTGTTAGGGTATAACCACCGAACGGAATCGACGCGCCAGCCGAAGACCGTTAAGAAGCCAGGATAAGGCATGGATAGGACGCGGTGACAGAGATGTTGCGTGTGTTCCTGGGGCGCATACATGAAAGACGATGTATTGGCCACGCGCGGCTGTGACCTTCCGTCGTCGCAATTCGAAGTCTATGTTTGTAATAGGACAATCCGAGCCTTCTCGCTATATTCGAACCACGAGGATGCTTTCGGCCCGGGCCGAGCTTAAATTTGCCGACCTCAGCAGAATCCGGTTTTTCAGCCCTCGTGAGGCCGATGAACTCGCAGAGCAGGTTCGAAAACGAAATGTCTTCGCTCGGCATTCATGGGAGAACAATTTCTATCTCCAACGAGTCAAAGCGCTGGCTGACCACACGGTGATAGAGGTTTTCCGTCAAGGCGATCCAAGGGACATTGGCGAAAAAACCGAACAGGTGGCCACGAGTCTGGAAAGAATTACGGTTCTTTCTTCATCCATCGCTTTGGACCGGGGCCAATTACAAAGAAAGCTGGGGATAAGTGCCGGACCCAGATCTGAAATCAGCTTCATGATCAGCCCAGGATTTCGTTTTCTTCGCTCAAGAACGCGGCCTGTGCCTGCAACTCAGGGCGTTCTCATAGATGAGCGTTTCTGCAAAAGGTTCTCCCGTTGCGGGTTCAACACGTTAGCGGACTACATGCAATCCACAACAGATCTAGCGAAGCGGGTGTCTCGATCGCTTGACTGGTTGTTTGATTCCAGGACAGACCCAAGAATGGAGGCTGCGGTTGTGAAAACCTCCATTGCGCTAGAGTCTTTGCTCATCTTCAGCGAATCAGAATCTCTTGGCCAATCGTTATCGGAGAGAGCCGCTTTCGCATTGTCATCAAACCCAGATCGGCGACGCTTGATCAGCCGGACTCTCAAGAGATTCTACGATGCAAGAAGTGGAGTAGTGCATGGCAGCGAGAAGAAAGTCAAGAAACTAACTCCAACATTGCTTGAGGCGGTTGATAGGTTAGCCATACTGTTGTGCTTGGTTATCGCCGCCAATTCTCGACTATGGCATTCTGCCGACGCGTTGCGCGAGTGGTGCGAGGGCCAGAGGTGGGGTGAGCCATCGAAAGACGTTCAGCTTCCCTTTCTCGGCTCATACTTGAGGAATGCTTTAGCCTTAAGCTCAGATGAGTTGGAGCCAATGACGGCGAGCGTAGGCTAACTAGCCGTTGCAAACGGAGGCTCGTTTGATAAGCGGCGCCAATCGCGCGGCGTTGCGCAGAGCGGGTCGGCACAATGCGTGGACACTGCTTTCTAGCCACATTCCGGCCTCTAATTCGGAGCGTCGGGGGTCGCACAGCGGCCCAGCGTTACTGCTTGCCACCCTTCATTGACGGGTCGTGTCGACGCGAACCTGATTTCGAATCACCCTTTCCTTCCATCACGGCATTATGCCGAGGGGGCAATTTCGCGCCGCGTCTTCAAGTCGGAGACCGAGTAGCGTATTTGACCGTAAAGGGCAAATATGCCGGTGACCAAGCGCCCGGTTGGCGGCTAGTTGCTGTCCTTCGCGTCAGCCATCGGTTTTTGGATCACGAGGAAGCCGCTGGCTGGTATAGGCGACAAGGATGTCCAGTACCGAGCAATTGTCTGGTGGATGAAAATCATCCAAAACCCTTCGAACTCACAAATGGCGATCCGCCGGCCGAGGTGAAACAGCGAGTCGTTGCGCAATTGGATTGCCGTGTTGCAATCCGGCTCTGGGACGCGACGTACCGACGCCGAGCAACCAAATGGCCTGTCTTCTTTGCCACAACGGCGGAATTTCTCGAATTGGTCCGCCCGCCGCAACTGCGGGAGGATGACATGGTCGACCTTTTCGGCAGAGTTCCGGCAACGCTCAACCCGCCAGAGATAACTTGCGATCGCCTGAAACGTCTGGTAAAACTCGCCACCAAGCGTGTTTCCTAACACGGCATGCCGAGGGGGACGCTGCGGCCTCGCGGGCGCAGGGGGCGAGTTTCGCGGGCTAGGCG
>JBAVYG010000172.1:0-9830 GCA_049698675.1 Terriglobia bacterium | reverse complement strand
GCGGAATGGTCCTCAAATACGTAAAATCTCTCGAGTTCCGTTAGTGCCCGGTCTTGAGATGCTTCCGGATAGGGCCACTCCTGTTGGATGGACTGTATCTCATTAACGTGTTCTGGCGGCTTCGGATATTCGAGGAGTCCGATCTGGTCACCGATGGCAGCCACCACGGCGCGGTACTCCGGGCCATACGTGACCTGAAACCCTGAGGGCGTAAAGCCGGGTGGTTCTTGCCAATTAACCTTCTGCCATTGAAGATGCTTGAATGGCGCAATATATGGTGGCGGTGTTCGTTGTTCAGTCGGTTCTCCGCGCCACGAGGTTGTCTCGGGCTGAGGCGCGGGCCGCAGAATCACTCTTGGACGCTCAAGATAGTCTGTGAACCCCTGCAATGCACTCATAGAATGCCCTCTAAGCCAAGAACTTCAAAGAGCATTTCCTCATCCTTGCGAAGAACTTCGGCCAGTCGTTCGAGTGAAGCTTCCGGGGGATGCTCCCGTCTAATCCTCACAAAAAGCCCATTGGCATGTGCAAGGGATGCGTCGATGACAATTAACGATTTCTCCCTTATCAAGATGATCCCCGGAAACTTGACTTCTCCATCAAGGAGTTTGAAGACCACGGGGTTGAGGAGTGGCGCTGTGACATCCTGCCGGGGTTTGTCCTTAATCTGAATGTGCATTGCCAACAAGAGTTGTTGTGATTCGATCTCGGCTCCACCTGTCTCACATACGGCACCTAGCACAGCCCTCGCCTTCGTAATCAACTGGTCCGCCTCCGGCCAGTCGGGGTTCTCTGCTGTGACACCCACCTTGCCTAATCCCAGCGTCACGTTCTGGGCAGGGAAGGGGGGGCTCGTCCGTCGAATTACGATTGAGTATTCATTCAATTTCTCCGTATGGGTGTTCAATTCCACGCCATCGAGCTTGAACCCCCACGGCTCAAGTCCGCTCAGGAGGGCCGTAATTAGGTTGGTTGGAGGCCACCATGCGCCAATGATCGGCTTCTTGAAGACTGCGGTGTATTCTACGTGCGAATAGGGGACTTCGGCTTGTGTTTTGTCGGGCATATATTCCTCAGGCGACCGATATAGTTTAACATCCATTCTCAGGGAATTCTCGGCATTTTGGAAATATCCTTTATGGACAGCCTGAGGCTGGATGCTTAGGGGGGGCTCTTTTTGGTATTCTCCAACACTCCGCCGGCGATTAGGGGACAACTTGGGGGGCCGTCTTATTGCACGCGCTCCGTCACCGCAGGAACCGCGTCCACCAGCCGCGCCTCAAGACAGCTGACAAACCGCTCAAACCCGGTTGTGACGTGCGGCTCCGTCACGTGGATGTAATAGCGCTCCGCTACGCGGGGTGAGGAATGCCCCATGAGCCGGGCCACGAAGTATCTGTCCAAGCCCGCCTCAATCTGATTTTTGGGGTGGTAGCGCTACCGGGAATCGAACCCGGGTTTTCAGATTGAGAATCTGACGTCCTAACCCCTAGACGATAGCGCCGAAGAGGCCACTCAACTTTTCTAGCATCGGCTCGGAAGGCTTGTCAAGCGCTCAGCGGTAGACATCCTTCGTTGAGTTCATTGAGTGCAGCTTCCCAAGGAATCGGAGGAAGGTTTTCTTCCAGTCGCTGGAGGGCGATCAAGTAGTCTTCCTGCTCATCAAGGTACTCTTCAAGCGCACGCCGAATGTACAGGGACTTTGACCTGCCCGTGTGCTTGGCTAACCTTTCCAGCCGCTCCTCGAGCCGGGCATTCAGGCGTACAGGGATAGGCACAGGAAGGTCACCTCAGAAGGAATATCGGAACTCGCAAGCCTCATTCTAAACCTCGAAACCCATCTTTCGCAACTCGTCTCGGTTCTTGCCGGCGCTGGCATCCGGGCCGCCTAGCGTTGAATTCCCGCCATCCAGTTCGACGACCACCCAGCCAGGGAATCGGACCGCGCGCAATGCCTGCACCACCGCAGCGAAATTCACGATGCCCAGGCCAATTTCACAAAAGGGAGGGCCCTTCCCGCCGACCAAATTGCGGTCTTGCCGGGCAACGGCCGCTATTTCTTTGCGCAAGTCCTTGAGGTGGAGAAAGCACAACCGTTCCCCGTAAGTACGAATGACCTCGGCAGGGTCCGAACCGCCCAGCGCCAGATGGGCGACATCGGCAATCAGCTTCACGCATTGCGGGTCTGTGGCTTCCAGCACGCGCCCCAATCCCTGGCGAGTCTCTCCAATGGTTCCGAAGTGCGGGTGGTAGCCCAGAGTCAATCCGAAGTCTTGCGCCACCTTCCCGAGTGTATTCATTCGTGACCCGAGGTTCTTTATATCCTCCGCTGAATACTCTTTGGAGGGATTACCCCGGTCGGTTACCTGGAGGAAGGTCCCGCCGAGGCGAGAGAAGAACTCCGCATAGCTGCGCACCTCGGCATCCTCATTTCCTTGCCGCTCCGGAGCCAATTGTACAGCCGAACAAGAGAGAGCAACGGCTTTCAACTTCAAAGAGGCTAGAAGTTCCCCGAGTTGCTGCGCTTTTGTGGCCGGGTAAGCCTCGCGAACCCAGCCCAACAACTGCACGCCCCGGTAGCCCAAACGCGAGATGGTGTCGAGCGCATGGGTGAATTCCTCGCGCGGCCACGCGATGGTGGCGTACCCGACAGGATTCGGCAAGACATCCCTGGCGCCGGCTCGCAGCGTCGCGAGCGCCCCTGGCACGACACTCAGACCTGCCAGGGTTCGCAGGAATTCCCTGCGCCTGCAAAAGCCTCTCGCAGTTTCTGTTTCAAGGAGTCCGGTCATAGCGCTTATCCTCCTCCCCTGTCGCCTTTGTAGCGCCGGTCCCGCGTCTGCGGGACCGGCACACGCCGACCTAAAGCTCGGCGCCACTTTCTTGACTCTCGACCTTCGACTCTCGACTTGTCGGGCAGGTGGGAATTCCAAATATCTTCCGCTAGTACTTGGTCGATGACGAAAAATTGAACTCGCGAATCTTCATGGCCGGTACGACCATTTCGAAGGACTCTTCCCCCGCCGTCCTCTGCGGCTGGCCCATCATTTCCACCTGACGGAGCATTTCTACGACGCTCTGATTGAATCTCAGGTTCTTGATTCCGTGCCGCACCTGGCCATCCTCGATCCAGAAGGTTCCGTCACGCGTCATGCCCGTCAGTATTTTCTGATAAGGGTCCACCTCGCGGATATACCAGAAGCGGGTGATGAGCAAACCCTTTGGAGTGGACCTCACCATGTCCTCGAGGCTGGAGCGCTCGCCCTCCATGACAATGTTCAACGGAGCTTCGCCAAGCTCGTTGGGAAGGGGGAAACCATGACCCGTGGGCTGCGTCTCCATTATGTGGGCGGTCTGGCGCGCGTAAACCAGATTTTTCACCACGCCGTGTTCCAGGATGGTCACGCGCTGGCGTGGAACGCCCTCGCCGTCAAACGGAGCTCCCGTTTGGGAGGGGTGAAAGACATCGTCGCGGAGACTGATGTTTTCGCCAAAGACCCTTTTCCCCACCCTGCCGGTAAGGCAACTCCGCTTCTCATGCACCGCCAGCCCGCTAAAATCGAGAACTAAGAAGCCCAGAAGGTCGAGAACGGCCGCCGGCTCGAGGATGACGGTGTATTTTCCAGGCACGATCTCCTGCGGCTTCCTGCTGTTGAGGGCTTTCTGAGCCGCCCGCTCGGCCAACTCTTGCGGTTCCAGCTCGGGCCAGTAGGGAGAGGTCTTCTTGGCCCAGCCCGAACCTTCCCTGCCCAACATGGTAACGGAGAATTCCGCCAGTGTTTCCTCATGGAACGCGGAAAGGCCGCGGGAATTAAAGAGCCCGAAGGCGCTGGCCCCGCTGGAAAAGACGCCCGCCGCCGTCAGCCGGTTCTTTTCCGCGCGCTTGATGACACTCACCACGGTTGCGGCGCGAGTGGCAGGACTCAACTCCGCCGTCTCACCGAAAAAACGGCTCACGGCGCGGTAAGTTTGCGGGCCCGGCATAGGCAGAAGGTCCGGGTCAGGCGGTTGCAGGCGTGCCAGCACAAGGGCGCCCTCGCAAATCTGCCGAATGGACCCCTCATCGAACTTGTTGGTGCTGGCACGCGCCATCCGGCCCTCCGCCACCACGCGCACCGAAAGCGTGGTGGTCTCTTCCGAAACGTTCTGATGAATAGTGTTGTTGGCGAACCGAGTCAGCGCGAAGGTGGAGGAGGAGACCAAGACCTCCGTCTCTTCGGCAGTGGAGTATTTCAGGACTTGACCGAAGATCTCTTCTGCTCGTTGACGGGACAAAGTCATTTTAGGATTTCTTCATTGAGTCATTGAATCATTGGCTCATTGGTTCGCTAGGCTTGCGGAGCCAATGAATCAACGATTCAATGACCCGATGACTCAATGGCTCGATGACTCAATTCCCGGAGTAGGCGACTCCGACCTGCACTTTGCGAAAGCGCGCGGGGGATGCGCCGTGGCCGGTCCCCATGGCCTGCATGGGCTGCCCTTTGCCGCAAGTGGGCACGCCCCACAGCGTCCAGTGCTCGGGGCCGCAGATGGCATCGCAGGAATTCCAGAATTCGGTGGTCATCCCGCCGTAACTCGGGTTCTTGAGCATGCGCGTCTTCTTGCCGCCGCGGATTTCCCAGCCGATTTCGGTTCCGAACTGGAAGTTGTAACGCCGGTCGTCGATAGACCAACTGCGGTTGGTCTCCATGTAAATGCCGTCATCCGTATCGGCAATCAAGTCCGCCAACTTTCCGGCGCCGGGGAGCAGGCTGACGTTGGTCATGCGGATGAGAGGAATGCGATTCCAACTTTCGGCGCGCATGGCGCCGCCCGAGCGCGCCTGCCGGATGGCCGCTGCGGTCTCCCGCGAGGTCAGATAGCCCACGAACAATCCATCCTTGATAATGGGCGTGGACTGAGCCGGCACGCCTTCATCGTCGTAGGCAAACGTCCCCAGCCCTGGTCCGTGAGCGGGCGTGGCATCCGCAACCACGTTGACGATTTCAGATGCGTATTTAAGACTCCCAAGCTTTTCCAGGGTCAGGAAACTCATGCCAGCGAAATTCGCTTCGGTTCCCAGCACCCGGTCGAGCTCGATGGGATGACCGATCGACTCATGGACCTGCAAGGCCAGTTGCGAGCCCTCGAGGATAATGTCCTTCACACCCGTTGGGCACTGGTCGGCTTTGTGAAGCGCCACCGCTTCTTCAGCAATGCGCGGGGCGTTGGCAAGCAGGTCCAATTCCCCCACGAGTTCATATCCCCGGGTTTGGTACTGGCCCCCGAAAGAATTCGGGTAGGAACGCCGTTGAATTTCACTTCCGGCGAAGGAGGTGGCGACGAAACCTGCTCCGGTCTGGGTCTTCACCTGGGCGATCTCAGAACCGGCGGAGGAGAGGAAGAGTTGTTCGATGCGGCGAAAATCCATGGACGCTTCGGCAAGCGTCACACCCTTCACCCGCCGAAGCTCGGCATCCACCTCCAGCATCAATTCCAGGCACGATGACACGGGAATCGAAAAGGGATCAATCCGGCACGGGGCTGCCCAGCGGTCGACGATCTTGGGCTCCTTGGCCAACTTAACGTCGTGCTTCTTGGCGGTGGCGCTGGCGCGCGCAATTTCGACCGCGCGAGCCGCGGTGCGGTCGATGCTGGCGCGCGCGCGATCGTCAGTGGCCGCAAAGCCCCAGGCGCCCTCCGCCACTACACGGACCCCCACTCCCATAGATTGGGATTCCCTCACTTGTGCGGGCCGGCCGTTCTTGGTGGAAAGGTAACGCTGCCGCAGGTCCACGACGCGGACATCAGCATAATGGGCGCCGTGTGCCTTGGCGGTGTCCAGCGCCCATCGGGCGATCTCCTTCATTCGTTCCTCGAAAAGAAGTCGAGGAGTCGAGAAGTCGAGAAGTTAAGAGTCAGCGGGTTTTCAACTTTGCGACCCTCGACTCTATACTTCTCGACTCCTCGACTCTCGACTTCTCGACTACCTCAGGTTCCCTCCGACCAGGAGGCCAGGTACTCCTCCTGTTCGGGGGTGAGCTTATCAATAGTCACGCCCAACGATTCGAGCTTGAGCCGCGCGACGGTCTGGTCAATTTCCGTCGGGACGGGATAGACCTTGGGCGTGAGTTGCTGGGCATGCTTGACGATGTATTCCACGGAAAGCGCCTGATCGGCGAAGCTCATGTCCATCACGACTGCGGGATGCCCTTCGGCCGCCACCAGATTGATCAACCTGCCTTCGCCGAGGACGTAGATTTTGCGCTTGTCGGGCAGAGTATATTCATCCACAAACTCGCGAGTCTGGCGCTTGCCGATGGACATTGCCTGGAGCGCAGGAAGGTCCAATTCAACATTGAAGTGGCCGGAGTTCGCTACCACCGCGCCATCCTTCATCGCCTGGAAGTGCTCACCCCGGATGACCGATTTGTTTCCCGTCACGGTGATGAAAACGTCTCCCCACTTAGCCGCTTCCGCCATCGGCATCACCTGCAGGCCGTCCATAACAGCCTCAATCGCCCGCGTGGGGTTGATCTCGGTGACGGCGACCTGGGCTCCTAGCCCCTTGGCGCGCATCGCCACGCCGTGCCCGCACCAGCCGTAACCGCACACCACGACGTGCAGGCCGGCGAACAAAAGGTTTGTGGCGCGGATCACGCCGTCAACTGTCGATTGCCCCGTGCCGTAGCGGTTATCGAAGAGGTGCTTGGTGTCGGCGTCGTTCACGGCAATGATGGGATACTTGAGCACGCCGTCTCTCGCCATGCTGCGCAAACGGATCACGCCCGTGGTGGTCTCTTCCGTCCCGCCAAGGACGCCTGAAACCAGTTCCTGCCGCTTGCTCAGGATGGTGGTGACAAGGTCAGCGCCGTCGTCCATGGTAATCTGGGGTTTGTGATCCAGCGCCGACCCGATGTGCGAATAGTAAGTGTCTTTATCTTCTCCCTTGATGGCGAAGACTGGAATGTGAGAATCCTGTACCAGGGAGGCCGCAACGTCATCCTGAGTGCTCAACGGATTCGACGCGCAGACCACTACATCCGCGCCGCCATCCCTCAGCGTAATGGCCAGGTTTGCGGTTTCCGAGGTCACATGAAGGCAGGCAGAAATTCTTATGCCTTTCAGCGGCTGTTCTTTAACGAACCGCTTCCGGATCAGGTTGAGGACGGGCATCCATTGGCCTGCCCACTCGGTCCGGGTTTTGCCCTTGGCGGCCAAGCCGAGGTCTTTCACGTCACAGGCAAGTTTTTGGGTGGTTGGCATCTAGACTCCGAACTCCTTTCGCAATACCTCCGCCTTATCCGTTCGCTCCCATGTGAACTCGGGCTCCGAGCGGCCAAAGTGGCCGTAGGCGGCGGTTTTCTTGTAAATCGGGCGCAATAGGTCCAAGGATTCAATGATTCCTTTGGGGGTCAAGCTGAAGTGTTCACGAATCAAAGCTTCCAGCTTGCAGTTATCGACTTTGCCAGTCCCGAAGGTATCCACCATTACGGAAACCGGTTCCGCGACTCCGATGGCGTAGGCCAATTGGACCTCCGCGCGGTCGGCAAGTCCGGAGGCAACAAGGTTCTTCGCGATGTAGCGAGCCATGTAGGTGGCGGAACGGTCCACCTTGGTGGGATCCTTGCCGGAAAAAGACCCGCCCCCGTGGTGCGCCATGCCACCGTAAGTGTCCACGATGATTTTTCGCCCCGTAAGTCCGGAATCACCTACCGGCCCGCCGATTACAAAACGCCCGGTAGGATTAATGTGGTACTTGGTATTCGGGTCGAGCATGTGGGCGGGAATTACCGGCTTGATGACGCACTGCAACACGCCCTCGCGCACCGTTTCAATCGCCACCTTGTCAGAATGCTGGGTGGAAACCACGACGGCTTCCACACGCACGGGCTTGGCTCCCTCGTACTGCACGGTGACCTGGGACTTGCCGTCCGGACGGAGAAAATCGAGAATTCCCTGGCGGCGGGCTTCCGCAAGACGCAGGCAAAGCTTATGCGCCATCATGATGGGGAACGGCATCAACTCTTCGGTCTCGTCGCACGCGTAGCCGAACATCAGCCCTTGGTCGCCGGCCCCGCCCGTGTCTACCCCCATGGCAATATCCGCACTTTGTCTAGTCAGGTTTGGGATTACTCTGCATGTATCGGCCGTGAACCCGGCATCCGGTTGGGTATACCCGATAGCACGAATAGTCTCCCGTACCAGCGGATCGATCTCGAGCTTTGCCCTGGTCGTTACCTCGCCGACCACATAGACGTTCTGGTCCTTAACAACGGTCTCACAGGCGACGCGGCCCAACGGGTCCTCAGTCAGGACAGCATCCAGGACCGCATCGGAAATCTGGTCACAAATCTTGTCGGGATGGCCCTCGGTGACGGATTCAGACGTAAAGAGATGATGTTGCTTCGGCCCAGACACGCAGAACCTCCTTGGTATTTACTAAGAATATCACGGCCAGCACAAACATCTGACCCTAGCACAAGCTGCGGAAAAGTGTCAACGCTTTCAGTCCACTTGCGCAAAAGCTGCAGTGAAGCGCAGAAAACAGTATGTGGTAGGTAGTAGGTGGTAGGTGGGGATTACATCTTGAACCCACCTGCTGCCTACGATGTGCAGAAGCTGCCGCGTCGTGTTTGAAGCTCTTCCCACCTACCACCTACCACATACGACCTACCGACCTTCCCTACCCCGGCCTTACCAAACTCCGGCGGGACAACAGGTAGGCTTTCAGGAAGGGATCGATGTCTCCGTCGAGGACGCGGTCAGTATCTCCCATTTCAAATTTGGTTCGATGGTCCTTAATGAGCCGATAGGGGTGTAAAACGTAAGACCGGATCTGGCTGCCAAAATCGATATCTGCCTTTGCGGCCTCGAGTTTGTCAGCCGCTTCCCGCCGTTTCCGCAGTTCCAACTCGTAGAGTCTCGAACGCAGGAATTTCATCGCCATTTCCTTATTGCGATGCTGCGAGCGCTCATTCTGGCACTGGGCGACAGTTCCGGTGGGGATGTGGGTAATACGCACGGCGGAGTCCGTTGTGTTGACGTGCTGCCCACCCTTGCCGGTTGAGCGATAGGTTTCAACCCTGAGTTCATCCGGCTTGATTTCAATATTGATCGTGTCATCGATCTCCGGGCTGACGAATACAGACGCGAAAGAGGTATGCCGGCGAGCGGCTTGGTCAAAGGGCGAGATCCGTACCAACCTGTGGACGCCAGTCTCACCGCTCAGCATGCCGTAAGCGTAATCGCCAGCCAGCGTAAAAGTGGCGGATTTAAGCCCCGCCTCCTCCCCAGACTGATAATCATTCAGGGTAAAGGCGAAGCCGTGACGTTCCGCCCATCGCTTGTACATGCGGAGCAACATCTCGGCCCAGTCCTGCGACTCGGTCCCGCCCGCTCCCGGGTGAATCGCGACGATGGCATTCAGGTGGTCGTTTTCACCGGCGAGAAGGGTCTCCGTCTCAATGCGCTCCACCTCTCGCCGAAGCGCCTCTAATTCGCTCCTCAATTCACCCTCAACTGGTTCGCCCTCGCGGCCCAATTCGAAGTAGGCATCCGCATCGGCCAGCCGCTGAGCGAGTTTGCCGTCTTCTTCGATCTTCTCGCTCAAGCGCTTCCGCGCGCTCAGGATTTTCTGGGAAGCTTCCTGGTCCTGCCAGAAATCAGGCTGACCTATTTGTTTATCGAGGGTTTCAAATTCTTTGCGGCGTTGAGGGGCGTCAAAGAAAGCTCCGCAGTTCGATGGCGCGTCGCTTTAAGTCGTCATATTCTCTTTGCAGTTCGTCGATCACGTTTGCTCCTGATTCCAAATGGTGGAGGACGCGTGGTCATTGCCCAATTCCAGG
>JBAVYG010000171.1:0-3811 GCA_049698675.1 Terriglobia bacterium | reverse complement strand
AGGTAGCGGCGACTTTACGTCGCCACAACTTCAGTCATTGCAACACGCATATGGCGGCGTAAAGCCGCCGCTACGCCTTTTTCCGCAGCCTGTTAGGGCAGGCGCCCGCCTCGGCGCCCAAGTGCCGATTTTCGATTTACGATTCAACAGACGGTTCAGAACCGCAATGCGAAAACGATCCCGCTTACCCGTGCGTGCCGACGATCAACCCCGAAGGACCGGGCAGGCGGACATGCCGCACCTCCTGAAAACCCACCTCTTCGAGCCAAGTGGCGTACTCTGCTTCGGTGTAGGTGCTACCGGCTTGGGTCCCGACCAGCATATTCAGGGCAAACAGCGCCGCCGACTTGGGCGCGGTCTTGTCAGGCTCGAGGATGAAGTCCTGGATCACAACGCGGCCCCTTGGGGCCAAGGCCGCGAAGCAACGCTTTAAGAGGTCCTTGTTTTCATCGGGGCCCAACATGTGACAAATGGCGGACACGAACACCAGGTCATACCCTTCTCCGAACTGGTCCGCGCGCAGGTCCCCAGGGCGGGTTCTGATGCGCCCTGCCAAGCCGGCACTTTTGATATGGCCTTGCGCGATAGGGATGACCGTGGCCAGGTCCAGAAGATCGACCCGGAGATTCTCATTCGCGCTCGCAAAGGCGATAGAATAGGCGCCCGAGCCTCCGCCCACATCCAGCATGCGAGTCAGACCTTCGGTTCCTACGGCCCTGACCACCAACGGCGCCCGCGCCCGCGCGTTGCGGTGCATGGCGGCGATGAAGGCGCGCGTCCACTCCTCACCCCGGTCAACCATTTCCTGATGAAAAACGGAGGCGCCGGCACGGATGCATTCGGTGAGCGTGGACCAAGTCTGCCACAAGTGCACCAAATGCATGGTAGCGGCGCGCGAGTCATCGGCGGAGCCCGCCACGAAGTATCTTGCGCTGGAGAGAGAATTGCGAAAGATCGTATCTTGCTTGGCCAGCCATCCCAGCGCCACCAGCGCGTTCATCAGCATTTCCGTGGCGCGGGGGTCGCTGCCTGTCCTGGCGGATACCTCATCAGCCCTCGCCCCACTTCCCACGGCGCTAAAGAGATCCAATTCGACGGCCGTAAGTAGCACGCGACTTTCCTGAAACCCTCGAAGCGTGCTGCTCAGTTCGTCGGGAAGGACTCCGGCAGCCTCTTGGGCTCGTTGAGCGGCCAGCATCTTGTCACGGTTGCTACGAATCTCCTCTTGGAGAGCCGCGACATCGTTATTTGCTAATCGCTCCACAACGCGCCCCGTCTGGAAGTGCGTTCGCACAATTTCCGGCACATCCTGCGGCATCACACTGGAGTACCAGGTGCCCTCGGGGTAAACGATCATATTCGGGCCCCGATCGCAGAGGCCGATCGAACCGCAAGCGGTGATTTGCACGTCTTTAGAAAGCCCCTGCGCGGCCACTTCCTTGCGCAACGCCTCGATCACCTTCGCGGAGCCGCGCGTGGCACAGCACGGGACGCCCTCAGGCTTCCGCTGGTCGCAGACAAACACGTGATAACGAAAAGGCCCCATGATTCCCCCCTCCACCCAGCTTAACATAAAGAAGCTGCCCTTATAATTGACAGGGCTGTGCTGCCAAGGGTCCGTCAAAATCGAGACGGCAGGAATGGCCCCGGAGGGGCCCACCTTGAGTAGCCACAGGTTTCAACCTGCGGGCAACGAGGCCGAGGGTGTCGCGCCAACCCCAACGGGGTTGACCTACAGTCCGGCCCCCACCGGGGCCGGTGCACTTTTTCGCTTTCTTTCCGTGGGTTTCACCCACGGCTACTCATCGTTTGCCCCTCCGGGGCAATTCCTACCGTCACGCCCGTCGAGGACCTTGACGTGTCTCCGTTATCCTACCGAACATCGGAAATCACCATTTGGAGCAAGCACGATTTCGGTTGCAACCGGGCTGGAGTCATTCTAACATTTTGCACAATATCATTCCGTGGGGGGAGCTATGACCGTTGGGGACCTTATCGAATCGAGGAAGGATGTCTTCTCAATCGCCGACGACCTCACCGACGGCCTGCTCGTCTTGCTGCACCGAATGTTCACCGTGCTGCCGCCACTCACCATGGTGGTTCTTGCACTGGTGGCGCCTGCGGAGGTGTGCGGGCAAAAGGCAGCCTCTTCTAAGATTGAACTGAAAACCACCTCATTCACGCCGGGCGGTTTCATACCCAAGCGGTTCACCTGCGAGGCCGCGAATGTCTCGCCTGCCCTCGCCTGGACTGACCCGCCCCTGGGCACGCAGAGTTTCGCCATCATCGAGGACGACCCCGACGCCCCCTCGGGGACCTTTGTCCATTGGGTGGTGTATGATCTGCCGGCTGTTTACCGCAAACTCCCGGAGGCTTTATCGGGAAACGGCCAGGTGCCTGGCGGGGGCCGGCAAGGGACCAACGACTTTTCAAGAACAGGCTATAGCGGCCCCTGCCCCCCACCGGGAAGACCGCACCGCTACTTCATTAGGCTTTACGCAGTTGACGCGATACTGAATTTGCGCCCCGCCGCGACCAGAAAAGAACTTGATGCTGCAATGCAGGGTCACATTCTTGCCCAGGCGGAATTGATGGGCCGTTTCGCGCGCTGACCTTTTGAAGGTTAAAGGGTAAAGGCTAAAGGTCAAAGGGAGGTTTTATCCCTTTAACCTTTAGCCTTTACCCTTCACACTTCATCCGCGATGAAGGTAAAGGGCAAAGCCCCCCTCCAGCCTTTACCCTTCAACCTTTACCCTTTTACGCGGCACACCCTTCGTGTGGCAGTCCGTACATTTGACAAAGTGAATGTTGTGCGGGCTTTTCGTGGAACGGAACGTAGTGTCCATGATTTCCACGTCGAGGCCGCAATTCGACAGTTGCGGATGACAGTTCGAACAAGACGCACGGGTCTTCTGGCCGTGCTTCTCATGGCAGGCGAGACAACTCAGCCCTTCGTGCACGCCGATGGGTGTGCGGTCATCTCCGGAACCAACTTCAAAAGTGGAAAGCGGCGCGTGACATTGGTAACAAAGCGTCTGGCGAGGGTCCGGACTGATTTTGACGGCCCGCGCCTTTTCGCGCATCCCGGGCAAAGGAAGCCGCTGCACGGAAATGTGCTCGAATTCCCGCCGATCGAAGAGCGCAAGAGAAGGCCGGTTTATCTCCTCGGCTGGACTTGCGTCCACCGCCTTCACGGCGGGGCGAATCAAGGTCGGGCCCTCACGGTGCATCTGGTGGCAGGTCAGGCAAGGAATGGCGGGGCGGCTGGCGAGCTCCGGCCTCCAGAGGCGCCAAGGACCTCGGGTATCAACGGGCGTCACCAGCTCGCGAATTCCTCCCTCGAAGTGCATCCCGTGGCAGCGCAGGCAGTCGTCCATCGGGAGTTGCTGCCGGTTGTGCTTCTTGTCCAAGAAGATTTCCGCGTAAGTGGCGCTGTGCGAGCTGGCCGCCCATTCGGCATACTCCTCCTGGTGGCAATTCCGGCAGCGCTCGCTCGCTTGTAAAGCGTCCCTGGTTTTCAGCCTGACCTGCTCGGGCACATGCCCGCGAAGGTGGGCGGCCAGGCGGCGAATATTGTTCCAATGGAATCTCGTTTCCAGCGTGAACACATCCCCGTGGCAGGCAGAGCATGGAACATTTCGATGCGCGGAGGTGTGCCAATCCGTATAGGGCTGCCAGATTTCATGGCAACGGGCGCAGGCCTTCCCTTGGGAATATTCGTAGTAAAGGCTCCCACCCGGAAGGGAAAGCAGGGCAACCAAGAGTCCGATCAGAAGCAGCTTGCGAAAGCGTGGTGCGTGCGGTTCAGTTG
>JBAVYG010000170.1:0-6330 GCA_049698675.1 Terriglobia bacterium | reverse complement strand
CCCCCAAGGGGGAGAGGGTCAGAAATATCTCAGCAGAAATGTAGAGGATGTAATCGCCGCTACGCTGTCATTCCGAGTCCTTCGCTGTCATTCTGATCCCGCCCTGCGGGAGAAGAATCTCGCTCTGCCCATTCGCCGCTACACTAGCGATGTAATATCGCCGCGCCAAGGACCATCACTACGGCCAAGCCCGCGCACAGCCACGCGAAGACATCGCCGCGCTTGGTATAGAAGGTCTGGCCTCGGCAGTAACTGAAGTAAGCAGCCAAGACCATCGTTTGATGGCGCTCGATTCGTTCCTCCACCCGCCCGTAGGGATCTATCAATGCGGTAATGCCGTCGTTCGTGGCGCGCAACAAGTAGCGGTGATTCTCAATCGCCCGGAAGCGCGCCATCTCCAGGTGTTGATAGGCTGCGGCCGAGTCGCCATACCAGGCATCATTGGAAATATTCACCAGCACCTGGGCGCCCGTCAAAGCAATCCTTCTGACCAGTTGAGGGAAGATGTCCTCGTAACAAATGAAGATGCCAATCGTGCCTTCTGGCGTCTGCGCCACGCGGTAGCTGGTCCCAGGAACAAAGTTCCCCACTTCTGCGGTAATCTTTCCGATCTTGTCTGGAAAGGCCCAGGCCGGAACGTACTCACCAAATGGCACCAAATGCATTTTATCATATTGCAGGATTTCGCGTCCCTCCGGGTCTACAACCACGGCGCTGTTCGTGATCTCCGAGGGTCCTAAACCGAGCGGCACAACCGTGTTCACCACTACGTATGCCCCGCCCTGGCGCGCCATCCTCCCCACAGCCTTCCTGAAAACCTGATCGCGGGTGAAATAGAAGGGCGCAGGGTTTTCCGCCCAGATAATAAGGGGCGGCGCAACGATGTGCGGCGCCCCCTTCTCGTCCAATGCGATGTCTTCTCTCCGTCTTTGGTCTGAAAGTGCATCCAAGGACATGTTCACAAGCTGATTCAACTTTGTGGGATTAAGCCAGGGCGCCCAGGTCACGGCTGATCCCTCATCCAGCGGCACATTGGGTTGCACCAAGAGCGCGAGCTTCGGGCCTTTAGTGGGGACGGGCGGCGCGAACGCCCAATTCCCAATAAGCAGGAGCGCGACCCACCCAACCAGCACCAAGCGAGGTCCTCTCGTCCCCCAGTGCAGAAATGCCCATGCCCCCAGCGCACTCGTCGTGACCGCCAGGAACGACAGCCCGTAAACCCCGGTCACGCAGGCGATTTGCCTTAAGCCAGCGGATTGCACACCGTAGCCGAGGAGGTTCCAAGGGAAGCCCGTAATCAGGTACGTGCGGGCAATCTCCATGGCCACCCAAAGGAATGGGCTAAGCAGCAGGGCGAGTGCAGGCGACCTGCGAGCCACCCACCCTGCAATCAAGCCGAATGCTCCAAAAAAGACAGAAGAGACCATCACGAAGAGCAGCAGCGCTGTCATGGCAAGGCTCAGACTAAGCCCGCCGTATTGCCGCATGACCTCAACAAACCAGTAGCAACTCCCCGCAAGAAAGATAGCCCCGCTGAGATACCCCCAACCAAAAGCGCGCCAGGGACTCGCCTCGCCCGCCAATACAAGCAGCAGCGGGAGGACGGCGATCCAGACCAAGGGGTGAAGATTAAGCTTCGGGAGACAGGCTACAAGGAAGAAACCACTGAGGGCCCCGGCGACCCACCGAACCGGAGTCTTTTTGAATTGATTCATTGATTCATCGGTTCATTGCTTCATTGAGGCACGTTCGTAGGGGAAACCCTTGTGGGTGCCCCAATCCGAGAATCGAAAACCGAAGCTCGAACGATTTTCGAATTTCGATTTTCGACCCGAAGTCAGTGCTTGACGAAGGGCTTGAACCCTTCCTGTGTGAGCTTCGTCCGCACCTTTTCCGCATCATCCTTCGACGTGAACGGGCCAACCTGAACCCGGTACAGGTTGTCATTGGCGTGCGCGTATTCAGGCGTAATCAGGAATACCGGGTAGCCGCGCTCTTCCAGGATTTTCACAAGAGCTTCGGCATCTTGTTTGGTCCTCGAAGCCACAACCTGGACTGTGAATCCGACGCCGACTTCCCCAACCGCGGCAGGAGGAGTTGCGGTCGCGCCGGGTTCAGGCTCCCCTTCGGCCTCCGCGGGCGACGGGTGAGGCGCCGTCACGGGTGACGCCGTGCCGGGCGCCGTTGCAGGTTTCTGCTCGCTGGGTGGTGAAGCAGGGGCGCTGGCTTGTATTGGGGCGAGCGGCGGCGGAACAGAGGTTGTGGATGGCGCCGCACCACTGGATCCGACCGGCGTGGTCTCGAGGGGAGTATTGACGGTCGGCGGAATCGTGGCAGGAGTTGCGACACGCTCCGTGACCGGCGCCATCCTCGCTGACCTTTCGTTGTATCCCACCAGGAAACCCAGCGAGAAGAAGACCCCGCAAACGGCTACCCCCGCCAAGAACACCAGGATAAGGTGCCGCGTGGAAAGCCCTTTGTCGCCAGGAACACGGTCTGCGTTCTTAACCATGGTCAACCTCTTGTTCCATCGCCTCAGGCCCCTGGTGTCTCCTGCCCATTACTTAGTTTCTCCTCCGGGGGCAGCGTGGGCGGTGCCTTTCGCCAACAAAGCACTCAGTAGCTCAATCGGGATCGGAAAGACAATGGTCGTATTCTTCTCGGTTCCGATTTCGGCCAAGGTCTGAAGGTAGCGCAGCGTGATGGTGATGGGCTCCTTGGCAAGAATGCTGGCGGCCTCGGACAGCTTTTCGGAAGCCTGATACTCCCCGTCGGCGTTGATGATCTTGGCCCGGCGTTCGCGCTCCGCCTCGGCTTGGCGCGCAATGGCCCGTTGCATGTCCTGTGGCAAGTCAACCTGCTTCACTTCCACCTTGGTCACCTTGATGCCCCAGGGCTCCGTGTGTACATCAAGAATGGATTGCAGACGCGCATTGAGCTTTTCGCGCTGGGAAAGCAAATCGTCGAGTTCCACTTCACCCAGCACCGAACGAAGGCAGGTTTGCGCGAGCTGCTCAACTTGGTAGCGGTAGTTCTGAACCTGCACGATCGCCTTTTGGGCGCTCAGGACCCGGAAGAAAACCACAGCATTCACTTTCAACGAAACGTTGTCCCGAGTGATGACATCCTGCGGCGGGATCTCCCAAGCCACCTCCTGAAGCGTGACCCTAATGATCTTGTCGATGGGCCAAAAGATGAAAATCAGCCCCGGCCCTTTATCCGTTGCCAAAAGCCTGCCCAAACGAAAAGTGACTGCCCGCTCGTATTCCCTCAATACATTCAAACAAGCCGAAATCCACAAGAAAACGATAACGACTACCACAATGACTCCCATGCTCATGTTGTGCTCCTTTCCGCGTTCTTGACGCGGTTAACATGCCGGTTTCCGAATGATCGACCACGGAATCCCAGGCGGTGACCCGAAGCATTCCCTTTATCCGGTGTCCGGCCAAAAGGGGACCGGCGATGCTCATCCCCTCCTAGCTTGCTTGCAAGTCTATCTGCGTTCCGGGGCAGGCTCAACTACCAGAGTCAATCCCTCGACTTCCCGAACCCGCACCCGTGTGCCCTTGGCAATCGGCTGCCGAGCACGCGCGTCCCACAGTTCACCGTGGACGAGAACCTTGCCTAAAGGATCGAGGTCGGTCTTCGCGACGCCCACGGAATCGACCATGCCGGCCTCTCCGGTCGTGGCCTTGCGCCTCTTCGCCGCGATGACATATCGCAGCATAACGACCATGATTACACCGAGCGGCAGGGCCACGCTGAGCGCGGTGGAGAGGTGAATTCGCGCCTGTGGCCAGGGGGAATTCACCAGGATGAGCGCGCCCAGCACTAAGGCGAGAATGCCACCCGCCGCCAGTACGCCATGCGACATCACCTTGACTTCCAGCGCCAACAGCCCCACTCCAACGAGAATCAGAAGCACACCCATAGAATTGATGGGCAGCAGATTAAAGGCGTACATCGCCAGGACCAGGGCGGCCGCCCCAACAACCCCCGGCGCCACCAAGCCGGGATGGGTAAACTCAATGTAGAGGCAAGCCAGCCCGATCGCACCCAGGATAAAGGCTATGTTCGGGTCCGCCACCCAGGCAAAGAACTTCTCGAGGGTGGGCATGTCAAAAGACACGATCTCCGCATTTTTCAAACGCAGGGTTGTGGTCGTGTCGTTGAACCTCTTGATGGTCTTGCCGTCGTATTTCTCGAAGATATCGGAGGGGGTACTTAGCACCGCGTCAATCAGCTTCCCATCCAGGGCTTCCTTATCCGAATAGGACGAGCTCTTGCGAACCGCGTCCTCGGCAAGGGTCAAATTCCGCCCGCGCTTACCCGCAATGGAGCGCATGTAAGCCGCCGCGTCGTTTTCGATTTTGGCCTCCATCGTCTTGCCTATGTCGGCCCCGCCCAGCACCACAGGATGAGCCGCACCAGAATTCGTCCCGGGGGCCATCACCGCCAAGTCGCCGGCTTCCAGAACGAAGAACCCCGCGGAGGCTGCACTCGCCCCGCTGGGCGCCACATAGGTGATGACCGGGGCGCGCGAATTGAGGATGGCGGAGATGATATCGCGCATGGAGCCTTCGAGGCCTCCCGGCGTGTTCAACTCCAGAAGCACCGCATCCGCATGGCTGTCGTTGGCAGACTTTATGCCGCGCACCACGAATTCGGCGCTCACGTGGTGAATCATCATGTCCAGGCGGATTTCAACCACTCGAGGGCGAGTCTGGGCCATCGCCGCGGGCAAACCACCCTCGGCGCTTATTAAAAGGGTAGCGAAAGTAACCCACGATCGAAAGCGTCGCAATCTCAAGGTACCTTCTTTGCTGCCGAGGGGTGCAGGGGGATTTGGCGGAGCAGTTCCTGCGCCTCTCGGCTTTCCGGGTCGAGATTTAAGGCCGCCTCGGCCTCCTGGCGCGCTTGCTCCAATCGACCGAGGGAAATATAGACCCGGGCCAGACCGATGCGAGCCGCAAAGCTGTCCTGAAGCTTCAGCGCGATTTGGAATTCCCCGGCCGCCTCCTGGTGCTTGCCCTCCGCTTCCAGAACTTGCGCCAAGCTCATGCGCGCATCCCTGTCGCCAGGCACCAGCGACGTCGCTTCCTCCAGTTCGCGCTCCGCTTCGGACAAGCGCCCCTCGTTGACGAACCTCGCACCCCGAGACTTGTGGACCGCAGCGTGTTCGTCAGCCGGCATACCTGCGAGCCGCTCTTCGAGCGCGTTGTGCACGGTTAGAGAAAGCAAGCGGAAGGCGCGTTCGTCGAAATTTTTCTTGAGGCGCGGCTGCGGCAAGACGTCCCGTGATAGTCCGGCTTCCGATCCCACTTCGTGCTGGCCCAGCCAATCGAGCTGAGTCCGTTCCCCCGCCGCATCGCCCAGCTTCCCCAACACAACGGCCAGAAGGGTGTGGGCCTCAGAATCGTTGTCATTCAGCCGTATCGCCTCTTCAAGCGATTTTGCCGCCTCGTCGTATCGGCGGAGGTCCCAGAGAGTGACGCCGCGGTTAAAACAAAAATCGCCGTCGGTCGGATCGCTCTTCAAGGCCCGCTCGAAATCATCCAGGGCTTCCGCATACCGTTCACCCCGGGCCGCCAGCACACCCGCATTATTCGCTACCTCGTCCAGCGGGATTTCTTTGCCGATCATTTCAAAAGCCCTCTCCGCCGATGGGTAATGGCCCAGGAAAAATTCATCCACCCCGAAGAGGAAAAGTGATTCAAGGTAGTGAGGGTCGTCGGCGCCCAGTTTCCTGAGCCACTTCGCCGAGTTGGCATAATCTTTCTGAGCAAAATAGAGCTGGCCAAGGGCAAATGCCGCCCGGTGATCAGCGGGAGCCAACCGGTCAGACTCCAGGAAGAATTGAATACGGGTGGGGTCGTCCGTGGCCAGGATGCCCCGGATATAGTTTTCGAAAGCATCCAGCCGCACTTCCGGAAACTTGCGGTCAAAATCCTCTTCAGTGCCGACCGTAAAATTGGGATCGTAAGAGGCCATCAGCCGCCATACTAATCGTGTCTGGAGGTCCACCAGTTCGGCCAGTTCACCGCTCACCTCGATGGCGGGAGAGAGCTTTAACTGGCGGAGGTCAAGCAACCGGGCGCTGGCGCTGAGGCGGTCTCCCGCCACATTGAATTTCCCCAAGACAGCCCAATCTACACCCAGGGTTTGAGCTGCCTTGTATTCACTGGCAACAGTCAGAGGGATACCCGCCGGGATACCCAACTGGTCATAGGCGGCATTGCGCTCCCCGCGCTCCAAAACGTAAAAGCCGGGCCCGGAAAGTCGGGAGGAGAGGGTCTCCGCAAAACTCTCGGAGACCCAATTCAGATC